>NZ_JBHVYI010000001.1:0-215643 GCF_042880975.1 Streptomyces sp. NPDC058289 | reverse complement strand
AAGGAACCTCATCCACCGAAATGGACGGGGTATCAACTTTTGGCGTTGATTTTTGGCACGCTGTTGAGTTCTCAAGGAACGGACGCTTCCTTTGTACTCACCCTCTCGGGCTTTCCTCCGGGCTTTTCATTCTGTTCTTGCGTTTCAGACTCTATCAGAGTCTGTCTCGCTTGTTTTCCGCCTTCCAGTTCTTCGCTTTCGCGTTTCCCTTTCCGGCGAGTCCGACTCTATCAGAAGATTTCCACCGGATTTCCCGGCTTCAGTTTCCTGAATGAAGAGTTGGATGTGCCCGCTTGGAATTCAATTCCTGGGGGCGAGAAAGACTTTAAACCATCGCTGCCGAACTTGTCCAGTTCGAGGCAACCGTTCGAATCTACCTCCCCGCAGCCGCCGTGTCAACGGTGTTTGCGGGACGACGAGGAGACTAGCAGCTCAGCATGCTCGTACGCACATCAGGCCGCGGTGGGGAGCGTCGCCGTCTGGTCGGCCCGTTCCACGTCGCCCACGTCGCCGGCGCGGGCCGCGCGGCCGCCCAGGACGTAGACGTAGAGCAGGAAGGCCGCCTCGGCGGCCACGCCGATGGTGATGCGGGCCCACGTGGGCAGGCCCGAGGGGGTGACGAAGCCTTCGATCAGGCCCGAGAGGAACAGGACCGCAGCCAGGCCGATGGCCATGCCGAGGGCGGCGCGACCCTGTTCGGCCAGGGCCACGCGGCGGGTGCGGTGGCCGGGGTCGATGACCGTCCAGCCCAGGCGGAGGCCCGTACCGGCGGCTACGAAGACGGCCGTCAGTTCGAGCAGGCCGTGCGGAAGGATCAGGCCGAGGAAGACGTCGAGGCGGTCGGCCGAGGACATCAGGCCGATGCCCACGCCGAGGTTCAGCATGTTCTGCCACAGGATGTACAGGACCGGCAGGCCCAGGAAGCCGCCCAGGACCAGGCAGATCGCGGCCGCCTGGGCGTTGTTCGTCCAGACCTGGGCCGCGAAGGAGGCCGCGGGGTGGCTGGAGTAGTACGTCTCGTACCCGCCGCCCGGCTTCGTCATCGCCTTCAGGTCCTCCGGAGCCCCGATCGCGTTCTGGATCTCCGGATGGGTGGCTATCCACCAGCCGACGAGCACGCCGACGGCGGTGGAGATCAGCGCCGTGGGTATCCACCAGCGGCGAGCGAGGTAGACGGCGGCCGGGAAGCCCGACGTGAAGAAGCGGGCCGCGTCGCGCCAGCCCGAGCGGCGGGTGCCCGTCACCGTGGCGCGAGCGCGGGCGACGAGCTGGGTCAGGCGGCCCGTGAGCATCGGGTCGGGGGTGCTGGACTGGACGAGGGAGAGGTGGGTGGCCGTGCGCTGGTAGAGCGCGACGAGCTCGTCGGCCTCGGCACCCGTGAGGCGGCGGCCCCGGCCCAGGAGCTGTTCCAGGCGGGCCCACTCGGCCTGGTGGGCCGCAACGAAGACGTCGAGATCCATGCGGTTGGCGCTCCCCTGCCCCTGGTCCCTACCGGTTTCTCCTACTGCTTGCTTCGTCAGCTTGGCAGACTGGAGGCCGATGGGGCGGGGCAGGTCACGTGAAGGGTGTGCGTCGGTGAGCGATCTGGTGACGGGGGACGCGGTCGTCCTGGGGCTGCGGCCGGCGAGGCTGCCGAGCCGGGCGCTGGCGATCCTGCTCGACCTGGTCGTGTACGTCGCCGGGTACCTGCTGATTTCCGTCGCGCTGGTCCTGGCCACCGCTTCGCTGGACGGGGCGGCCCGGGCGGCCGTGTCGGTGGCCTCGTTCGTCCTCGTCATGGTCGGCGTGCCGATCGCGGTGGAAACGCTGAGCCACGGGCGGTCGCTGGGCAAGCTGGCGTGCGGGCTGCGCGTGGTGCGCGACGACGGCGGGCCGATCCGCTTCCGGCACGCGCTGGTGCGCGGGGCCTTCGGGGTCTTCGAACTACTGATGACCTTCGGATCGGTGGCGTGCATCGCCTCGCTGTTCTCCGAGCGCGGGCGGCGGCTCGGGGACGTGTTCGCGGGGACGCTGGTCATCCGGGAGCGGGTGCCGGGGGCGCGGGTGATGCCGGTGCCTCCGCCGCCGCCGTGGCTGGCCGGGCGGTTCGGCGGGCTGGACCTGTCCGCGGTGCCGGACGGGCTGTGGCTGGCGATCCGGCAGTACCTGACGCGCATGGACCAGCTGGATCCGCAGGTGGGGGCCTCGATGGCGGCCCGGCTCGCGGACGATCTGGTGGCGCGTACGGGGGCTCCGCCGCCGGTCGGGGTGCCCGCCGCCGCGTTCCTGATGGCCGTGGTGCACGAGCGGCAGTCGCGGGACGCCGCGCGGGCCTTCCGGCAGCAGCCGCCTCCCGGGGCGGCCCCCGTTCCGTACGGGCAGCCCGCGCCCGTGGTGATGCCGGCAGTGGCGCCCGTAGCGGTTCCCTTGGCTTCGGTGGCGCCCGTACCCGTACCCCTGCCCGTGGAGCCGCCGAAGGCGACCGGGTTCGCGCCGCCGACCTAGCTAGTCGGGGAAGGCCGACGGCGGGGTCTCCAGGTGTTCGAGTTCGATGCCGGGGGCCGAGAGGACCACGTCCCCGGCGATGTGGACCGTGTGGACCTCGCCGGTGTCCAGGGCGGTGACCCGGTACTCGTCGACCAGGAGCGGGCCGCTGTCCGTGGGGTGCTCCGCGCGGTCCAGGAGGGCCCAGGCCTGGTCGGTCGTACGGGCCGCCAGGACGGGGTCGGTCAGGGCGACGAGGCGGACGCGGGTGGCGGGTGCGCCGGGGGTCAGCCGCAGCAGCCGGGCCGTGGCGACGAGGAAGGCCGGGGAGGTGCCGGTGAAGCCGGCGGCCCCGGGGACGTTGCCCTCGGTGGCTTCGGCTCCGGCGGGGTCGGTGCGGACCCAGGTGATCCCGTCGATGGCGGCGCCGCGGACCTGCCAGCTGGAGGCGTTGACCTCGAGGCGGATGGGGCGGCCCAGTTCGTCGACGGCCAGGTCGACGGAGCCGCGGTGCGCACCGTCGGGCGCGGTGAGCTGGGAGACGTAGCGCCAGCCGGAGGGGCCCGGGGCGCAGTGGAAGTGCTCCTCGCCGAGGGGGGTGTGGTCGTGCGGGTCGTGGAGCGCGTAGCGGCCTCGGGGCATGGGCGTCTTCCTGGGTTTCGGGCGGGTACGGGGCAGGCCCCCGGCACGGATGCCGGGGGCCTGACGCGTGGGTGCTGCGTGGGTGCTGACTGCGTGCTGCTGATCCCGAGGGATCGGCGGGATCAGTAGCGGTAGTGGTCCGGCTTGTACGGGCCGGCGACGTCCACGCCGATGTAGGCGGCCTGCTCCGGGCGCAGGGTGGTGAGGCGGACGCCGAGGGCGTCGAGGTGGAGGCGGGCCACCTTCTCGTCGAGGTGCTTGGGGAGCACGTAGACGTCGGTGGGGTACTCGGCCGGCTTGGTGAAGAGCTCGATCTGGGCCAGGGTCTGGTCCGCGAAGGAGTTCGACATCACGAAGGACGGGTGACCGGTGGCGTTGCCCAGGTTCAGGAGGCGGCCTTCGGACAGGACGATGAGGACCTTGCCGTCGGGGAACTTCCAGGTGTGGACCTGGGGCTTGACCTCGTCCTTGACGATGCCCTCGATCTTCGCGAGACCGGCCATGTCGATCTCGTTGTCGAAGTGGCCGATGTTGCCCACGATGGCCTGGTGCTTCATCTTGGCCATGTCGGCGGCCATGATGATGTCCTTGTTGCCGGTGGTCGTGATGAAGATGTCGGCCGTCGCGACGACGTCGTCCAGCGTCGCGACCTGGTAGCCGTCCATGGCCGCCTGCAGGGCGCAGATCGGGTCGATCTCGGTGACGATGACGCGCGCGCCCTGGCCGCGGAGCGACTCCGCGCAGCCCTTGCCGACGTCGCCGTAGCCGAAGACCACGGCCGTCTTGCCGCCGATGAGGACGTCGGTGGCGCGGTTGATGCCGTCGATGAGGGAGTGGCGGCAGCCGTACTTGTTGTCGAACTTCGACTTCGTCACGGCGTCGTTCACGTTGATCGCCGGGAAGAGCAGGGTGCCTTCGGCCATCATCTCGTAGAGACGGTGGACACCGGTGGTGGTCTCCTCGGTGACGCCGCGGATCTCGGACGCGAGCTGCGTCCACTTCTGCGGGGCCTCGCCCAGGGTGCGGTTGAGGAGGGTGAGGATGTTGGCGTACTCCTCGGAGTCCGCCGTCGACGGGTCCGGAGCGGCGCCGGCCTTCTCGAACTCGACGCCCTTGTGGACGAGGAGGGTGGCGTCGCCACCGTCGTCGAGGATCATATTCGGGCCGCCGGTGGGGGTGTTCGGCCAGGTCAGCGCCTGCTCCGTGCACCACCAGTACTCTTCCAGCGTCTCGCCCTTCCAGGCGAAGACGGGAACGCCCTGCGGGTTCTCCGCGGTGCCGTTCGGGCCCACCGCGATGGCGGCGGCCGCGTGGTCCTGGGTGGAGAAGATGTTGCAGGAGGCCCAGCGGACGTCGGCGCCGAGGGCGACGAGGGTCTCGATGAGGACGGCGGTCTGCACGGTCATGTGCAGGGAGCCGGTGACACGGGCCCCGGCGAGCGGCTGGGTGGCCGCGTACTCCCGGCGGATGGACATGAGGCCGGGCATCTCGTGCTCGGCGAGGGTGATCTCCTTGCGTCCGAAGACGGCGAGGGAGAGGTCCGCGACCTTGAAGTCGGTGAAAGCGGCAGTCATGGGTGTGCTGCTCCTCGTGCTGTAGAGAGGTGGGTACGGCTGAGCCGCGCACCGTCCGTGGGACGGCGCACATGCCGCTCAGTCCGTCGGGGGTCCTCTCTCCCCTCGGCCGGTCTCGAAGACCGCCCGACCGCCATCAGCAGCGACGCCTGACACTGATGACCAAGCTACACCGATCGGCGGAGCGCGGCCCAGGTGACCTGAAGGCAAGTCGCCGCTGGAGTTCGGGGCCTACGGCGAAGAATTCAGGGCCTTTCGGACTTTTGATCCACCCCTTACATGCGCGACGATGCCGTTGGGTCGGGTTGTACGCGCGATCCCGGCAGGACTACGCATGTGTCGTGAGGAGATTCCAGTGACCAGTCCGGCAGGCCCTCCCGAAGGCGTGGACGCGAGCGGGCGGAAGTCCGTGAAGATCGTCGCCGTTACCGCGTGCCCCACCGGTATCGCGCACACGTACATGGCCGCGGAGAAGCTCCAGCAGGCCGGCGACCGTCTCGGCATCTCGATCAAGGTGGAGACCCAAGGCTCGATCGGGGCCGAGAACGTGCTCTCTGACAACGATGTCAGGGAAGCGGACGCCGTCATCATCGCCGCCGACAAGGAAGTCGACCTCGACCGGTTCGCCGGCAAGCGGGTGCTGTCGACGGGCGTCGCGGACGGCATCCACAAGCCGGAGGAGCTGATCCAGCGCGCGCAGAGCGCGCCGGTGCAGGTCGGGACCTCGGCGGTCGCGGGCGGCGGCGGGGGCGGCGGCAAGCAGCGCAGCCAGGCGTACAAGGCGCTGATGAACGGCGTCTCGCACATGATCCCGTTCGTGGTCGTGGGCGGTCTGCTGCTGGCCATCTCCCTGTCCCTCGGCGGGCACGCGGACGCCAAGGGCGGGCTGGTCATCCCTGACGGGACCTTCTGGTTCTACGTCAACAAGCTCGGCGTGACCGGCTTCTCGCTGATGCTGCCGATCTTCTCCGGCTACATCGCCTACGCGCTGGGCGACCGGCCGGCCCTCGTACCCGGCATGATCGGCGGCTTCCTCGCCGCGGACGCCGTGCACATCTACGGGGCCGATGCGAACGCCGGCTTCCTGGGTGCCATCGCGACGGGCTTCCTCGCGGGTTATCTGGTCGTGTGGATCAAGAAGGTCAAGGTCCCCAAGGTCATCCAGCCGATCATGCCGATCATCGTGATCCCGATCGTGTCGACGGTGGCCCTGGGCCTGTTCTACATCTACGTGATCGGCAAGCCGATCTCCTGGGTCTTCACCAACCTGACCAACTGGCTGAACGGGATGACCGGCTCCAGCGCGATCGTGCTGGGCACCCTGATCGGTCTGATGATCGCCTTCGACATGGGCGGTCCGGTCAACAAGACCGCCTTCCTCGTCGCCGTCGGCCTCATCGGCACCAACAACCACGTCATGGGCATGGCCGCCGCGGCCATCCCCGTCATGCCGCTCGGCCAGGGTCTGGCCACGCTGCTGCGCCGCAAGCTCTACAGCGACGAGGAGAAGGAAACCGGGCTCGCCGCCCTGTTCATGGGCTTCTTCGGCATCTCCGAAGGAGCGATCCCCTTCGCCGCGGCCCGGCCCGCCCAGGTCATCCCCGCGAACATGCTCGGTGGCGCGGTGGCCGGTGCGATCGCCGGTGTAGCCGGGGTCCAGGACTCGGTGCCGCACGGCGGTCCGATCGTCTCGCTGTTCGGTGCGATCAGCGGCGTCGCGATGTTCTTCGTGGCCATCGCGGCCGGTGCGGTCGTGACCGCGCTGACGACCAACGCGCTGATCGAGTTCAAGCAGCGCCGCGACGGCGTGGCCTCCGGCGCCGGCTCCGCGGTCCTCGCGCCCGAGCCGGCCCTGGTCGGTGCGGGCGCCCCCGTGGGCGGCGGCGCGGCCGTCGCCGCGGGTGCGGGTGCGGGAGCAGTCGGGACGGCCGCACGGGCCCAGCAGCCGGCCGCGGCTGCGGTGCCCGCGGCCGGACGGCCCGAGGTGCTGTCCGGGTACGTATCCGAGCAGACCGTGAAGACGGAGCTGGCCTCGGACTCCAAGGAGGCGGCGATCCGCGAGATGGCGGAGATGCTGGCCACGACCGGCAACGTCACCGACGTGGACGAGCTCGTACGGGTCGCCCTGGCCCGGGAGGCGCAGGGCACGACCGGCCTCGGCGAGTCCATCGCCATCCCGCACGCCAAGACGGACGCGGTGACCCGCCCGACGGTGGGCTTCGCCCGGTCCGACGAGGGCATCGAGTGGGGCGCGCTGGACGGGACGAAGGCCCGGCTGGTCTTCATGATCTCCGTACCGGAGGCCGCGGCCGGGGACGAGCACCTGCGGATCCTGGCGCTGCTGTCGCGCAAGCTGATGGACACCGGCTTCCGTGAGCGGCTGCAGGCCGCCCCCGGCAAGGCCGAGATCCTGGACGTGCTGCGCGAGATCCAGTAGCTGCGGGACCCGAAGAGGACGAGAAGAGGCCCCCTGCGCCTGCGCAGGGGGCCTCTTCGGGTCGGGTCCGGGGTCAGACGCCCGGGTTGGTGCCCTGCGCGGCGGCCTCGGCGTTGTAGATGTCCGGCTCCAGGTAGATCACGCGGGCGATCGGGACCGCCGCGCGGATGCGGGCCTCGGCGGCGTTGATGGCGTTGGCCACCTCCGTCGCGGTGTCGTCGCTCTGGACGGAGATCTTCGCGGCGACCAGGAGCTCCTCGGGGCCGAGGTGCAGGGTGCGCATGTGGATGACGCCGGTCACCACGTCGCCGTCGACCACGGCGGCCTTGATCTTCTCGACGTCCTCGGTGCCGGCGGCCTCGCCGAGCAGCAGGGACTTGGTCTCGGCGGCGAGCACGATGGCGATGATGATCAGCAGGACGCCGATGCACAGGGTGCCGATGCCGTCCCAGACGCCGTTGCCGGTCGCCAGGGCGATGCCGACGCCCACGAGGGCGAGGACCAGGCCGACGAGGGCGCCGAGGTCTTCGAGGAGGACCACGGGGAGCTCGGGGGCCTTGGCGCGCTTGATGAACTGGCCCCAGGTGAGGTTGCCGCGGATCTCGTTCGACTCCTTGATCGCGGTGCGGAAGGAGAAGGACTCCGCGATGATCGCGAAGACGAGGACGCCGACCGGCCAGTACCAGTGCGAGATCTCGTGCGGGTCCTGGATCTTCGCAATGCCCTCGTAGATGGCGAACATGCCACCGACGGTGAACAGCACGATGGAGACCAGGAAGGCGTAGATGTAGCGCTCGCGCCCGTACCCGAAGGGGTGCTGCGGAGTCGCCTCGCGCTGGGCCTTCTTGCCGCCCAGGAGGAGCAGGCCCTGGTTTCCGGAGTCCGCCAGCGAGTGGACGCTTTCCGCGAGCATCGACGACGAGCCGCTGAAGACGAAGGCCACGAACTTGGCTACCGCGATGGCCAGATTGGCGGCGAGTGCCGCCACGATCGCCTTGGTACCGCCCGACGCGCTCATGGTTGCGATGTGTCCCTTCCTCGGTGCGGCGCCCCGGGCCGGGGCGCCGCGCTACGGCCGCAGATTCTCACAGCCACCGAGAGGGACGGTACGTCAGACCACCACGGTGGCACGGAAGACGGTGCCGGTTCCGGACAGTTCGACCTTTTCACCGGCCGGTACGAAGACCGATTCGCCGGGGGCCAGCGCGAGTTCGCCTGACTTCGGGGAGTTCGCCGTCGGGGAGCCCGCCGTGCACAGCAGGATCTGCGCGGTGCCGTCGGGCAGCACCCGGGGGGCGCCGCCGGGGGCCAGGACGAAGCGGGAGAGCCGGAATTCGTCGATGGGGGTCTCGTAGACCTCTTCGCCGTTGCCCTCCGGGCGCAGGATGCCGGGGTCGCCGGGCTCGAAGAGGGTGACCTTCAGCAGCTCCGGCACGTCGACGTGCTTGGGGGTCAGCCCGCAGCGCAGGACGTTGTCGGAGTTGGCCATGAGTTCGACGCCGAGGCCGTCGAGGTAGGCGTGCGGGATGCCGGCGCCGAGGAACATGGCTTCGCCGGGCTGGAGTTGCACGTGGTTGAGGAGCATCGCGGCGATGACGCCCGGGTCGCCCGGGTAGTGGTGGACGAGGCCGGCGTACGGGGCGTACGGGCCTCCGAGCCGCTCGGCGGCGGCCGCGGCCTCGGTGACCGTACGGGCCATCTCGGTGCGGTCGGCGGTCAGGACGGCGGTGAACACCTCGCGCAGGGCCGCCTCCTCGGGGTGTGCCCGCAGGAGGTCGGCGTAGGGCTTCAGGGAGTTGACGCCGAGGCCCTCCAGCAGCGCGGCGGCCTCCAGCGGCGGCCGAAATCCGGACAGGCCCTCGAAGGGGGTGAGGGCGCAGACCAGCTCGGGCTTGTGGTTGGCGTCCTTGTAGTTGCGGTGCGGTGCGTCGATCGGGACGCCCCGGCGCTCCTCGTCCTCGAACCCGGCCTTCGCCTGGGCGAGATCGGGGTGGACCTGGAGGGAGAGCGGTGCGCCGGCGGCGAGGAGCTTGAAGAGGAAGGGGAGCGCGGGGCCGAACTTGCGGACGGCGGCGACTCCCAGTTCGCCTTCGGGGTCGGCCGCGATGACGTCCGAGAGGGCGCTCTCGCCTGCTCCGCGGTCGAGGCGGGAGGGGGCGCCGGGGTGGGCGCCCATCCACATCTCGGCCTGGGGTTCGCCGGTGGGGGCGACTCCGATGAGTTCGGGGATCGCGGTGGTCGATCCCCAGGCGTAGGGGCGGATCGTGTTCGTGAGGCGGTCCATCGGTCGTCTTCCTGGGTAAGAGGGGCGCGGTTGTGCGCCTCAGCTGTGTCCCCCGGAGGCCAACGCCAGGTAGGCGGTGGCGAAATCCGTGACGGCGAGGAGTTCGGCGAGCTGTTCCAGCTCTGTGCCCTCCTCCGGTTCGAGCTCGCTGATGGCCGTGTCGTGGCTGAGGGCGAGCTCTCGTGCGGCAGGGGCGGCTGTCAGTCCGCCTGCGGGCCGGTCGCGCAACAGGACGATGCGTGCGCGAAGGGCCTGCGGTTCTTCCACTCGGTCGCGGAAGAAGTCGTCGGGGTCGGCGCCGGCGGCGAAATCGCCGGCGAGCAGGACCCCGTGGGCCGGAAGTGCCTCGGGAAGGTCGGCGGCGAGTGCGGGTCGGCCGGCGAGTTCGGCGAGGGTGGCGGCGAAGCGGCGCCCCGCGGGTCCCGCTGCGGCGCCCTCGCTCCAGATGAGCGGGAGGGAGTCGGCGAGCTCGGAGGCGAGGGTCTTGGCCGGGTTGGAGTAGGTGACGATGGCGGGGCCGCAGCGCTCGGCCGTGCGGTCGAGCCGGTCGGCGACGAGCTGCAGGGTGTGCGGGGCGGCGGTGATCAGGCCGACCCGGTCGAGGAGCACCAGCAGCGGGGTCAGCAGCGCCCAGAGGGCGCCGGGGCCGGCCGCGGCCGACTCGTCGTACTCCTGGTACGGGGCCTTGGCCATCGGTACGAGGAGCCCGTGCGCGCCGTCCACCGCTTCGCTCAGCGGGGAGCGCTCGGGGGCGACGGCGACGACGGTGCAGCCGCGCCGGTAGGCCTGCTCGGCGAGGACGCCGAGGCCGGGCTCGGTTCCGTCGGTGGTGGCGATGAGCAGCAGGTCGACGGGTCCGGCCCAGCCGGGCAGGGTCCAGCGCAGGGCCCCGGCGGCGTGCGCGACGCCGGTCGGGTGGAGCCTGATGACGGGCGCGGAGGCTCCGGCGAGCGCACCGAGCAGGTCGGCGACCCCGGTGGCGGCGGTGCCGGGCCCGGCGATGAGGACCGCGCGGGGGCGGCCGTCGGGGCGCAGGTCGCCGAGGCCGGCCTCGGCGGCGTGCCGGGCCGCGGTGCGTACCCGTGCGCCGGCGTCGGCGGCGCCACGGAGCAGGCCGCGGCGATCGGCGCGGGCGAGATCGTCAGGTGCGTCGAGGAGTGACTCGTCGAGCATGGCGGCCTCCGGCTATGTCTGTGACGGAACCTGTGTGGGACGGAACCAGTCTCGGCTTTTGCGCGGGGTGGCGGTAGGAGGCTCAGGCGGGACGGCGTGCCTCGTCGACGAGGAGCACCGGGATGCCGTCGCGGACCGGGTAGGCGAGACCGCAGTCCTGGCCGGTGCAGATCAGCTCGGGGGCCGTTTCGTCCGCCGACTTGTCCTGGAGGGGCGAGTGGCAGGCGGGGCAGGCGAGGATCTCCAGAAGACCGGCTTCGAGCGGCATGAGGGGCTTCCCTTCGAACATGCGGATTGGGCCTGGTCAGCGTACCGCCGAGTCCGCTGTGGTGCGGGGTGGAGCTGGTGCTCCACTCGGACCGGAGGGGGCTCGGCGGTACCGGGGGGATCGGGTGCGGGTGCGGTGCCGGGGCTCCGCCCCGGACCCCGCGCCTCAAACGCCGGCGGGGCTGACTTTGCCCGCCGGCACCTGAGAGTGCCGGCGGGGTTAGTTCTTTGCCGCCGACGGGGCTGGTTCTTGCCGGCGGGGCTGATTTTTGGCCGCCGGCGCTGCTCAGGCGCGGATCAGGGCCAGGACTTCGTCGCGGACCTTGGCGAGGGTGGTCTCGTCTCGGGCTTCCACGTTCAGGCGGAGCAGCGGCTCGGTGTTGGAGGCGCGGACGTTGAACCACCAGTCGGCGCCGGTCGCGGTGAGGCCGTCCAGTTCGTCCAGGGTGACGCCCTCGACGGCTCCGTACGTCGCCTTGACGGCGGCGAGGCGGCCGGCCTGGTCGGCGACGGTCGAGTTGATCTCGCCGGAGCCCGCGTAGCGGTCGTAGGAGGAGACGAGGTCCGAAAGCGGGCCGTCCTGGCCTCCGAGGGCCGCCAGGACGTGGAGCGCGGCGAGCATGCCGGTGTCCGCGTTCCAGAAGTCCTTGAAGTAGTAGTGCGCCGAGTGCTCTCCGCCGAAGATGGCGCCGGACTTGGCCATCTCCTCCTTGATGAAGGAGTGGCCGACGCGGGTGCGGACGGGGGTGCCGCCGTTCTCGCGGACGACCTCGGGTACGGACCAGGAGGTGATCAGGTTGTGGATCACGGTGCCGGAGCCGCCGTTGCGGGCCAGTTCGCGGGCCGCGACGAGGGCGGTGATGGCGGACGGGGAGACGCCCTCGCCCCGCTCGTCGACGATGAAGCAGCGGTCGGCGTCGCCGTCGAAGGCGATGCCGAGGTCGGCGCCCTCGGACAGCACGCGGGCCTGGAGGTCGACGATGTTCTTCGGGTCGAGGGGGTTGGCCTCGTGGTTCGGGAAGGTCCCGTCCAGCTCGAAGTACATGGGGACCACGTCCAGCGGGAGGCCCGCGAAGACGGTGGGGACGGTGTGCCCGCCCATGCCGTTGCCCGCGTCGACGACGACCTTGAGCGGGCGGGCGGCCGTGAGGTCGACCAGGCCCTTCAGGTGGTCGGCGTAGCCGGTCAGGGTGTCCTGCTCGGTGACGGTGCCCGGGACGGTGCCGGCGGGGATCGCCGGGGCGCCCTCGTCGCTCCACTTCTCGGCGAGCTCGCGGATGGTGGAGAGGCCGGTGTCCTGGCCGACCGGGGCGGCGCCGGCCCGGCAGAGCTTGATGCCGTTGTACTGCGCCGGGTTGTGCGAGGCGGTGAACATCGCGCCGGGCAGGTCCAGCTTGCCGGAGGCGTAGTACAGCTGGTCGGTGGAGCACAGCCCGATGAGGGTGACGTCGACGCCGCGGGCGGCCGCGCCGCGGGCGAAGGCGGCGGACAGGGCCGGGGAGGAGGGCCGCATGTCGTGACCGATGACGATGGCCGAGGCGCCGGTCACCTCGACGAAGGCGGCACCGAAAAGTTCGGCCAGGTGCTCGTCCCACTCGTCCGGCACGACGCCTCGTACGTCGTACGCCTTGACGATGTTCGAAAGATCGGTGGCCACTGCCTGCCCTCCGTAAGGTGATGTGCGGTGAAGCAAACCTACCGTGGACGCAGTGCGGCTTTTCAGATCGAGCGAATGTCAGGAGTCCGGCGAACGCAGGACGCGCAGGTGTCCGCGGCGGGTCTCCCCGGGGGTGGAACCACCTTGACCAGGGCCGCCCGCCCCGGCCGCGCGCTCCGGCGGGCGGGCCGCCTCGCGGACGGCGTTGGCGAGGGCTTCGAGGTCGTCACCAGTGGGACGCGAGGGCGCCGACCCGTCGGTGAGGCGTACGACGTCCCAGCCGCGCGGGGCGGTCAGGCGCTCCGAGTGCTCGGCGCAGAGGTCGTAGCAGTGGGGTTCGGCGTAGGTGGCGAGCGGGCCGAGAACTGCGGTCGAATCGGCGTAGACGTACGTCAGAGTCGCGACGGCAGGGCGGCCGCACGCGGTGCGCGAACAGCGACGTACAAGGCTCACGACGTTGGACCGTACCGCACTCTTGACCGGGCCGCGACGACTCACCCCCGGGGCGCTCGCCCGTGTCGTCCGAACTCCCCCGTCTCTCCCGCCCCGGCGTGGATGTGCGGGCTACCCTGCGGGGGTGACGGACAGCACTCTGCCTCCCCCTCCCGCTCCCCCGGCCGCCTCCCTGCCCGGCGGGTCCCCCGCCGGTGAGCCACGGGTGCGGCGGCGCGACCGGCACGGGCGCGGGATGCGCGGGCCGGTGGCCCCTCCGCAGGTGCCGCTGTCGGCGAGCCGGGGGGAGCTCTTCGGGGACCTCGTACGGGACTCCGTGGAGCGGCTGGAACGGCGCTGGCCGCAGCTGGCCGAGGTGGAGTTCATGATCGGCGACGTGCCGGGGCCGCCGGGCGGTGCGGAGACCGGCTGGAACGACGAGGCGGTGCCGCTGGGGGCGCTGGCGGAGGCCGAGGGCGGGCGGCCGGCCCGGATCGTGGTGTTCCGGCGGCCGGTGGAGATTCGGGCGAAGTCTCGGGACGAGCGGGCGATGCTGGTGCACGAGATCGTGGTGGAGCAGGTCGCGGAGTTGTTGGGGCTGTCGCCCGAGACGGTGGATCCGCGGTACGGGTCGGACTAGGACCGCGGGCCCTGCCGGGCCGGGCCGGCGCGCGTCGTACCGGCCCGCCTGCGGCGGGCTGCTCTGTCTGCCCCGCGTCGGGGTGCGGGAGGCGGCCCTGCGGGGCTGTCCCCTACCCGCCCTTCCACCGTTCCCCGGGCGCTGCCCGGACCCGCGCCTCAAACGCCGGCGGGGCTGGAGGATGCCCCGGGCGCTGCCCGGACCCGGTCCTCAAACGCCGGCGGGGCTGGAGGGGGCCCCGGGCCAGCCCGGGGCCGGTCCTCAAGCGCCGGACGGGCTGGAAGGGGCGCCGGGCTGCGCCCGGACCCCCTGGGGCTCCGCCCCAGACCCCGGTCCTCACACGCCGGACGGCTGAGAAGACCGAACCCCGGCGGGGCCGGAATCTGTGGTTACTGGGTCAGGACGCTCAGGTCCTGGGAGGCCTTGGGGACTGAGACCGTGGAGTGGTCGTCCGAGAGGGTTTGGACCGTGAACATGGGGATTCCGTCGCGCGGGATCGTCAGGGTGCGGGACGCGTGGACGGGGCCGCCCGAGACGGTTTCCACCGTGAGGGCGTAGGCGCCCTTGCCGCCCGCCGGGGCGAGGGTCAGGGTCTGTGTGGTGCCCCCCTTGACCGTGACGTCCTGGGAGGCGGGTTCGCCGCCGTCCGTGCCCGGCGAGGCCGTCACCTTGACCGTCGCGTCGGCTCCGGGCGGGGCCGTCAGCGACAGCAGGGTGGCGTTCTCCTCGGGGCGGTTGTCCGCGATGGTCGCCCGCGTGCCGACGGGGGCGGCGGCCTGGATGAAGCCGGTCTCCTGCTTGGCTCCGCTGCCGCGGACCACCCGGAGGGCGGCGACCACCGGGACGACGGGCTTCTTGTCATCGGCCGGGGACAGGACCAGGGAGCCCGGCTCGCCGCGGGTGACGTCCTTGAGGTCGAGGCTCGCGGTCATGCCGGCCTTGACGTGGATCTGCTCGCTGCCCGCGGGGCTGATCGAGCCGGTCGGCCCGGCCAGCTTCACCTTGAGGTCCGCGTCCTCGTCGCCGGGGGCGAAGGCGACCAGCCGTACCGAGGTGGCGTCCGCCGGGATGCCGGGCATGACCAGGGTTCCCGCCGGGTCCACGGAGGCGGGCAGCCAGTCGGAGCCGACGCCTTCCTCGCCCGCCTGGGCGGTGGCCCCGACCCGGCCCGCGCGGGTGGTCACGTGGGCGGTGACGTCCGCGAGCTGGGCGCCGGGGGCGAGGGAGGCCAGGGAGATGGCCTTGCTGGACTTCGGGTCGATGCGGATGTTCTCGCTGGTACCCGCTTCGGCCTTGACCACGCCGTCCGGGCCGAACAGCTTGATGTCCACCACGGCCGCGGTGTCGTCCGGGTTGGTGAGGTGGACGTAGTCCTCGCGGCCCTTCGCGGTGCTCACGCCGGGGAACCAGAAGTCGGTGCCGGGCGGGGTGCAGCCGACGCCGAGCAGGCCGCGGGTGCGGCCGACCGAGACCACGGTGGTCTGCTGCGCGCTCCACCCGGGGGCGAGGAACCCGTCGGCGACGCCGCTGAGCGCGGGGGCCTCGGCACCGGAGGCCTTGGCGCCCACGGGCTTGCCGGGCTCCTTGAGTTCCAGGACGGGCTTGGCTTCCTTGGTCGCGCCCAGGAGCCGGGCCGTGCCCGTGCCGCCCGCGGCGGCCGCGCCCGGGGTGATCGCCGTGTACAGGGTCTCGGCGATGTCGGAGGTGCTGGGGGCGGGGCACACCAGCAGGGACCGCTCGACCGGCATCCGGGCCGCAGGCTTGCCCGCCGCGGCCGTGGAGGCCCCGTCGGCGGCCGGTGCGGTGAGGGCGGCGAGGCCGGTGACGGCGGCCAGTGCGGCCGTGACGGCGGCGAGCGTGAGGGGTACGCGCTGCTTCACTGCTGGGGGCTCCCGTCCGGACGCGGGGCGTGCTGCCCGTCGTGCTCGCTGTCGTGCCGGCCGTAGGTGTCGTAGCCGGTCTGGGGATCGGGCTGCTGCTGGTAGGGCGGGTACGGCTGCTCGTACGGCTGCTCGTACGGCTGCTGGGGCGGGTACGGCTGCTCGTACTGCGTGCCCGGGTGGCCGGTGTACTGCTGCTGCTCGTACGGGTACTGGTCGTACTGCTGCGGCTGCTGCGGCGGCTGCTGCTCCTGGCCGCCGTAGGCGTAGCCGCCCTGGTCTCCGTACGCCGGCTGCTGGTAGGCGTACGCGTCGTCGCCGTACACCGGCTGCGCCGGGATCTGCGCGTACGGGTCGGCCGCGACGGCCGCCTCGGCGGGGGCGGACTCGGGCTGCGCTTCCTGCTCGGACTGCTCGCGCAGGCGGCGGGCCCGGCGGCCTTCACCGGCCTCCTCGGCGGGGGCCTCCTCCTCGGGCAGGTCGTCGTCGAGGCGGGCGCGGCGGCCCGGCAGGGCCATCACCAGGAGCACCAGGGCGAGCAGGCCCTGGGCCCAGTGCCAGGCGGTCCGGGTGAGGGCGTCCTCGTGGACGAGGTCGAGCTCGCCGGCGTCCGCCGGGAGTTCGAAGCCCTGCGCCCAGCCGTCGAGCGTCTTGGCCTTGAGCGGCTTGCCGTCGAGGGTGGCCTGCCAGCCGGGGTCCGCCTGGTCGGCGATCCGCAGGACGCGTCCGGACTCGCCCGCCGGGATCTTGGTGTGCACCTCGACGGGGCCGGAGGCGACGGGGATGGGCACCTCTCCGGGCTTGCCCGAGACGATGACGGCGCGGGCGACCTGCCGGTCGACGCGCCACAGGGCGCTGCCTTCGAGCTTGCTGAGGCGGCTGAGGCCGGGGGTGGCGTCCAGGACGCGGCCGATCTCCTGGGGGGCGCCGTCGCGGACCAGGACGTAGCGGATGGCGAAGCCGCCGAGCTGGTCGGTCTGGTCGGCGCCGGAGCCGGCGACGAGGCTGGAGACGACCTTGTCGAGGCGGGCGTCGCTGCCGGCCCGGGCGGCGAGTTCGGAGTCGCCGAGGCGGCCGCCGGAGCCGCGGACCAGGCTGTACGAGAGGGCGGCCGGGGAGTCCGCGCCGATGACGAGGGTGCGGGCCTGGTCGCGGGTGCCGCTCTCCTCGGCGACGAAGGCGGGGACCTGGACGGGGTCGCGGCGCTCCAGCGGTCCGGCGGCTCCGCTGAGCATCCAGCCGGCCGCGCCGGCGAGCGGGCCGACGGCGGCGGCGAGCGCGATCAGGGCGGCGAGGGGCTGGCGCCAGCCGAAGCTGCGGGCGGCGACGCGTTCCTTGGCCCCGTCGGCGCCGATGACGGCGGCGGCCAGCAGGGCAAGTCCGTAGACGAGGGTGGCGGGGCCGGCCCAGGTCGTGCGGTTGACGACGCCCCCGAGGACAGCAAGGACCAGCGCGGCGAGCGCGGTGGCCCAGGCGGTGCGTACGGCGAACTGCCGGTCGGCGCGCAGCAGGGCGGCCAGGGCGGCGAGGACGACGCCGAGGAGGATCAGGCCGCCCGCGGTGCGGGGGCCGCCGGGGCTGATGCCGAGCAGGTCCAGGGCGGTGGCCGAGCCGGCTCCGTAGGGCAGTCCGGCCTCGCGCAGGAAGCTCGCGGGGTGCGTGAGCAGGCTCAGCGACCAGGGGGCGAGGACGAGGAGGGGGACGCCGAGCGTCGCGAGGAGGCGGGGTCCGTACGTCTTCCACTGCGTGCGGCGCAGGACCAGCGCGGCGACTCCGAGGACGGCGGCGAGCGGCCAGACGACGGGGGTGAAGGCGGTGGCCAAGGTCAGCAGGAGGGTGTAGGTCCAGGCGGAGCGCCGGCTGCCCTCCTCTTCGCCGAATCCGAAGGCGGTGACGGCGGAGCGGGCGATGAGCGGGAGCAGGATCGCGAGGACGGCGGTGCCGAGGCGGCCTCCGGCGAGGGCTCCGGTGACGGCGGGGAGGAAGGCGTAGGCGACGGCGGCCCAGGCGCGCAGCAGCCGGGATTCCACCAGCGGCCGGGAGGCGAAGTAGGCGGTGAGGCCGGCGAGCGGGACCGAGCAGACGAGCAGCAGGGTCAGGGCGGCGTTGGTGGAGCCGAGGAGCAGGGTGGAGAGGGCGCCGAGGACGGCGAGGTAGGGCGGTGCTCCGGCGGTGGTGCCGGTGCCGACGGGCTGCCAGTCGTCGGCGTAGACGCGCCAGAGGTCGAGTCCGCCGTCGGGGGCGGGGAGCAGGGCTCCGCCCATGAGGGAGCCGCCGCCGAGGAGGGAGCGGCAGGCGATGACGGAGACGAGCAGGAGGAGGGCGAAGAGGACGGGCGCGGGCTTGCGGGCGATCCGCTTGAGGCGCGCGAACTGTTCGATCTCCAGGTAGTCGGCGTCGTCTCCGCCGGGTCCCGATTCGACGGCTCCGCCGTGTCGTCCGGCGGTGGCCGCCTCCGTGTCGCCGTCGGCGCCGAAGTAGCCGGCGAGCTGTTCGGCGTTGGCGCGCAGGCTGGCGCCGGGCGGCGGGAAGAGGGGGCGCAGTTCCTTGGCGGGGACGGCCGCGCGGCCCCTGCGGCGGCGGGCTCCGAGGATCCGGCCGGGGCGCAGCAGGGTGGCGAGGAGGCCGGTGATCTCGTCGACGGCCTGTCCGGGGGCCTTGCCGACGAGGTAGGCGAGGGTGCGCAGGACGGTGCCGAAGAGGATGCGCAGCAGGACGTACGGGAGGGCGCGGCCGGGGCTGTTGGCCAGCATCGTGTAGACGGCGCCGGCCTTGTCGACGCGGTGCGGGCTGGCGGCGGAGCGGCCGACGCAGTCGACGGTGCGGCGTTCGCGGGCGGAGGCCTCGGCGTGCCGCAGGACGGCGTCGGGGGCGATGAGGACGCTGTGGCCGGCGCTCTGGACGCGCCAGCACAGGTCGACGTCGTCGCGCATGAGGGGCAGCCGGCGGTCGAAGCCGCCGAGGGCGTCGTACACCTCGCGGCGGATCAGCATGCCGGCGCTGGAGACGGAGAGGACGGGCTGGACCTGGTCGTGCTGGCCCTGGTCCTGTTCGCGCCGGTCGAGGCCGGTCCAGCGGCGGCCGCTGCGGGCGATGGTGACGCCGACTTCGAGGAGCTGCTTCTTGTCGTACCAGCCGCGCAGCTTGGGGCCGATGACGGCGGCGTCGGGGTTCTCGTCGGCGACGCGCAGCAGTTCGGCGAGGGCGTCGGGCTCGGGTGCGCAGTCGTCGTGGAGCAGCCAGAGCCACTGGACGGGTTCGCCGTGGGGCAGGTCGGGGAGGTCGTACGTGTCGTCGCGCCAGGTGCGGCTGACGGGGTCCCAGCCGGAGGGGCGCTTGAGGTACGGGAGTTCCTCGGGCGTCAGGGTGCCGGCGGTGCGGGCGGCTTCGTCGACGGCGGCACCGAAGCCGGTGCGGCGGGCGAGGTGCAGGACGCGGTCCTCGCCGAGGGCCTCGCCGAGCAGGCGCGCGGAGTCGTCGGCGCTGCCGGTGTCGGCGGCGATGTGGCTCTGGGCGGGGCGTTCCTGGCCGAGGAGTCCGGCGAGGGTCCGGGGCAGCCAGCGGGCGCCGTCGTGGGCGACGAGGACCGCGGTGACGACGTGCCGGGGGAACTCTGGTGCGGCGGCAGCCTGGTGGGAGGCGCTCGACTGGCTGTGCAGGGACATCGCGGTACGGGCCCTCCGGCCGGGGGTCCGGGGGTGGTGTGCCCTCGGAGGCTGCTGGACAGCGCCCCACCCTAACGGCTGGGAACACAGCGGTCCGCCTCCTGCGGGGAAGGTGCAGGAGGCGGACCGTTTGCTCTGCTCGATGCCGTGCGGGTCGTGCCGTTCGCCGTAGTGCGTTTTGTGCCGGTGCGTGCACTTCGGCCGCTGCCGTGCGTGAGGCCGGGTGCACAGGCGGCTATGCCGTCGGGTCTGTCGCCGGATATGCCGTCGGTCTTGCCGCCGGATATGCCGTCGGCTCTGCCGCTGGATATGTCGTGGGCCGTGCCGCGGGCCGTACCGCGGGCCCTGCCGTGGGCGCCGTGCGCTGCGCGCCGAGGGCGATTCAGACGGCGGCCTTCTTCAGGCGTCGCCGCTCGCGCTCGGACAGGCCGCCCCAGATGCCGAATCGCTCGTCGTTGGCGAGGGCGTACTCAAGGCATTCGGAGCGGACCTCGCAGGCGAGGCAGACCTTCTTGGCCTCGCGGGTTGAGCCGCCCTTCTCGGGAAAGAAGGACTCGGGGTCGGTCTGGGCGCAGAGAGCTCGCTCCTGCCATCCGAGCTCTTCGTCCGCCTCCTCGACCAGCAGTTCCTGAACCAGCTCGGTCATGTGCGCCCCTCGCTCTGTCTGTGCGTCCCCGTGGTCATGTCGTCACTCATCGCTACGTAACGACACGAGTGAAATTACAAGTGCGGGGCTCCGGCGCAGTCAAGCCGAGATCTGCTATTGGGCCCCTTATTCACTCTGCGGAACCAAGCCTATGCAGAAAGTGTTCATATCGCCAAAAATCGTGACACATGCCACACGTGTCACATGCGGGACCCCCTCCCCCGTAGTCGACGCGTCACTCTGTGGTGGGGTTCCGATCCAGCCGAAGAAGCGGCGCAGATCACATTTCAGCCACAGATGGACATCACACGGCTTTACGGGTTTGAGAGCCGTCGCAGCGGGCTGCAGCTCGACTCGAAGCGCCACCTCCCCTGGTTCCGACTGCACAAACCTTTCTCCGGGCACGGTAACCGGATGAGGTGAAACTTTTCCACCAAATCGGACATTGGGTTGACAGTCCGGCCCTCTACCGGGTCTTCTTGTACGCATGTCAGCGCCCTCAGCAGCCACCCGGACCCCCATTCGTGGGTTCCTGTGCGTTGCCCAGGTTCGCTGTTGCTGTTGCAGCTGTTGATGCCTCGGGAGCTCCGGCTCCCCTGAGCTCCAGCTCGCCCCCCACAGCAACCGCCGCATGACTGACATCCGTCGAGGAACCCCCCGATGAACAGCACCCTGAACGCCACCCCCACCGCCCCCACCACCGCCGCAGCCACCGCGTCGGCGAGTGTCGAGAGCGACCTCCAGATCGCCGGCGACATCCTCTCCGTCCAGCACCTCCTGCAGCCCGCCCGCGAGCACCCGGCCACCGTCGCCGAGTTCGTGGGCCTCGCGCGTTCCATCGCCGCCGACCGCTCCGAGTGGGAGCACCTGGTCCGGTACGACGCCACGACCCGCTGGTACCACCGGCTGCGCACCGGCCCCGGCTACGAGGTCTGGCTCCTCAGCTGGGTCCCCGGCCAGGGCAGCGGCCTGCACGACCACGGCGCCTCCTCCGGTGTGCTGACCGTCCTGGACGGCGAGCTCACCGAGCACACCGCCCGCGGCCCGCTCACCCTCGGCGCCGGCTCCCAGCGCGTCTTCGCCCCCGGCTACGCCCACGAGGTGCAGAACGACAGCCTCGACGGGGCCGTCAGCCTGCACGTGTACTTCCCCGGCCTGACCCGGATGCCGATGCACAGCTGCTCTCCGGCCCGGCCCGAGGCCCTCTCCGTCTGATCCGGACGCCGCCCGGCCGTCCGCCCGTCACCCGGCCACCGGCCCGCGAGGGGCCGGACCACGGCTGACAGACTGTTCACATGCGCATTGTTGTTCTGGCCGGCGGCATCGGCGGCGCCCGTTTCCTCCGAGGTCTCCAGTCCGCGGTTCCCGACGCGGACATCACGGTCATCGGCAACACCGGTGACGACATTCACCTGTTCGGGCTCAAGGTCTGCCCCGACCTGGACACCGTGATGTACACCCTCGGCGGTGGCATCAACGAGGACCAGGGCTGGGGCCGCACCGACGAGTCCTTCACCGTCAAGGAGGAACTGGCCGCGTACGGGGTCGGACCGACCTGGTTCGGCCTCGGTGACCGCGACTTCGCCACCCACATCGTCCGTACGCAGATGCTCGGTGCGGGCTACCCGCTCAGCGCCGTCACCGAGGCCCTCTGCGACCGCTGGCAGCCCGGGGTCCGGCTGCTCCCCATGTCCGACGACCGGGTCGAGACCCACGTCGCGATCACCGACTCGCAGACCGGCGAGCGCCGGGTCATCCACTTCCAGGAGTACTGGGTCCGGATGCGCGCCGCGGTGGACGCCGAGGCCGTCGTACCCGTGGGCGCCGAGCAGGCCAAGCCCGCGCCCGGCGTCCTGGAGGCCATCGCGGTCGCCGACGTGATCCTCTTCCCGCCGTCCAACCCCGTGGTCTCGGTCGGCACCATCCTCGCCGTACCCGGCATCCGCGAGGCCGTGACCGCCGCCGCGGCGCCCGTCGTGGGCCTCTCCCCCATCGTCGGGGGCGCCCCTGTGCGCGGCATGGCCGACAAGGTGCTGGCCGCCGTCGGCGTCGAGTCCACCGCCGCGGCCGTCGCCCTGCACTACGGCACCGAACTGCTCGACGGCTGGCTCGTCGACACCGCCGACGCGGACGCCGTCGCCGAGGTGGAGGCCGTCGGCATCACCTGCCGGGCGGTCCCGCTGATGATGACCGACCTGGCCGCCACGGCGGAGATGGCGCGGGCCGCGCTGGAACTGGCGGAGGCCTCCCGGTGACCGCCGCGCACGGGCCCTCGTACGAGGTCCGGGCACTCGGCGGGATCCCGGAGGTGCGGCCGGGCGACGACCTGGCGGCGCTGATCGCGGCCGCCGGACCGGAGCTGCGGGACGGCGACGTCCTGCTCGTCACCTCGAAGATCGTCTCCAAGGCGGAGGGCCGGATCGTCCGTGCCGATTCGCGCGAGGAGGCGATAGACGCCGAGACCGTACGGGTCGTCGCGCGCCGCGGGATGCTGCGGATCGTGGAGAACCGGCAGGGCCTGGTCATGGCGGCGGCCGGGGTCGACGCCTCGAACACCGAGGCCGGCACCGTCCTGCTGCTGCCCGAGGACCCCGACGCCTCGGCCGCCGCGATCCGGGCGGGGCTGCGGGAGCTGCTGTCCGTGGAGGTGGGCGTCATCGTGACGGACACCTTCGGGCGGCCGTGGCGCACCGGGCTCACCGACGTGGCGATCGGCGCCGCCGGCGTACGGGTCCTGGACGACCTGCGCGGGGGCACCGACGCCCACGGGAACCCGCTGAGCGCGACGGTCGTCGCGACCGCCGACGAGCTGGCCGCCGCGGGCGACCTGGTCAAGGGCAAGGCGGAGGGCCTGCCGGTGGCGGTGGTGCGCGGGCTGGCCCACGTACTGGGCGAGGGCTCCTCGGGGGCCGACCTGGTGCGCTCGCCGGCCGACGACATGTTCCGGCTGGGAACCTCGGAGGCGGTACGGGAAGCCGTGACGCAGCGGCGTACCGTACGGGCCTTCACCTCCGAGCCGGTGGACCCCGGCGCGGTCCGGCGCGCGGTGGCGGCGGCCGTGACGGCCCCGGCCCCGCACCACACGACGCCGTGGCGGTTCGTCCTGCTGGAGTCGGCGGGCGCACGGCTGGAGCTGCTGAACGCGATGCGGGACGCCTGGGTCGAGGACCTGCGGCGGGACGGGAAGTCCGAGGAGTCCATCGCGAAGCGGGTCCGGCGGGGCGACGTCCTGCGGGCCGCGCCCTACCTGGTGGTGCCCTGCCTGGTCACGGACGGCGCACACGACTACGGGCACGCACGGCGCGACGCGGCGGAGCGGGAGATGTTCGTCGTGGCGATGGGCGCGGGCGTGCAGAACTTCCTGGTCGCACTGGCCGGGGAACGGCTGGGCTCCGCGTGGGTGTCCTCAACGATGTTCTGCCGGGACGTGGTGCGCAAGGTGCTCGGGCTTCCGGAGGACTGGGACCCGATGGGTGCGGTGGCCGTCGGGCACGCCGCGGTCGCTCCGGCGGAGCGGGCGGGGCGGACGGCGGAGGAGTTCATCGAGGTCCGGTGAGGTCCGGGGTGCCCCGGCCTGATCGGCAGGACACCCCTTAGAGCCTGCCGATGTCGCCCCGGGGCATCCGGGGGGCCCGGCGGGGCGGGGCGGCGCCGGCCAGGAGGACGAGGCGGGCCGCTCGGTGGCGCTGGCCGGCGTAGGGGGCGAGGAGCTCCAGCATGGCGGCGTCGTCGGCGTCCCGGTCCCCGGCCAGGGCGTAGCCGATGATGCCGGGCAGGTGGAGGTCGCCGGTGGTAACGGCGTCGGCGGCGCCGTTGCTGCGCTGGAGGGTTTCGGCGGAGGTCCACGGGCCGATGCCGGGGATCGCCTCCAGGCGGGCGGTGGCCGCCGGCAGGTCCATGGTCGCGGCCTCTTCGAGGCGGGCGGCGAGGCGGGCTGCGCGGACGATGGTGGCGGAGCGTTTGGAGTCGACTCCGGCCTTGTGCCAGTCCCAGGAGGGGATGAGCGCCCAGGTGCGGGGGTCGGGCATGACGTAGAGGTCCGGGGCGGAGGCCTGGCCCGGGGCCTGGCCCCTACCCGGGCCCGGGCCCGGAGCGGGCTCGCCGTACTGGCGTACGAGGCGGCGCCAGGCGCGGTACGCCTCGTCGGTGGTGACCTTCTGTTCCAGGACCGTCGGGATCAAGGACTCCAGGACCAGGCCGGTGCGCGTCAGGCGCAGGCCTGCGCGGCGGCGGTGGCTGGCGTGCAGGAGCCTGTGGCGGGGGACGAAGGCGGCGGGATCGTCGGCGGCGCCGAGCAGTTCCGGCAGGCCGTCGAGGATCCAGTCGGCGCCCGGGCCCCAGGCGGTGGCGGTCACCCCGGGCCCGGCCCCGTCCCGCGTGACCCGGAGCGTGGCCGGGCCGGCGGGGGTGCGGGTGGCTCGCCAGACCGTGCCGGGGGTGGTGCGGTAGGTGGGGTCGGCGGGGCCGCGCCTGAGGGGGCCCAGGACGAGGCCCAGGTCCAGGGGGCCGGGTGGGGTCCAGGTGCGGGTGCCTGGGCCGGCGGCTGTGGTGGGGCCGGGGGCTGCGCCCTTGCCCGTGCCGGCGGCTGTGCCCATGCCCGTGCCCGTTCCGGGGGCCGTGCCAGTGGTGGTGCCGGGGGCTGTGCCCTTGCCCGTGCCGGGGGCCGTGTCCGTGCTGGTGCCGGGAGCTGTGCCAGTGCCGGGGGCTGTGTCCGTGCCCGCGGCCGTGCCCTTGCCCGTGCCGGGGGGTGGGGGCGTGTCTGTCGGGACCGTAGCCGGGGCCGGGGGCGTACCCGGGGCCGTGTTCGGGGCGGGGGCCGGGGGCACGGTGGTGCGGCCGCCGCGGATCGCGGTGCGGGTGAGGGGGTCGTAGCGGCCGGCCATGCCTTGAGCGTAGCCCTGCGGGGCTGTCCCCTACCCGCCCTTCCACCGTTCCCCGGGCTCCGCCCGGACCCGCGCCTCAAACGCCGGCGAGGCTGGATGTGTCCCCGGGCTCTGCCCGTCCCGGTCCTGAAGCGCCGGTACGGCCTGGGCGGGTCCCCAGGCTCTGCCCGAACCCGCTCCTAAAACGCCACACGGACTGGGTGTGTGCCGGGCCTCTGCCCGTCCCGGTCCTAGAGCGCCGGGACGGGCTGGGCGGGTCCCCCGGGCTCTGCCCGAACCCGCTCCTAAAACGCCACACGGACTGGGTGTGTGCCGGGGCTTTGCCCGTCCCGGTCCTGAAGCGCCGGGACGGGCTGGGCGGGTCCCCCGGGCTCTGCCCGTCCCGGTCCTCACACGCCGGACCGGCTGGAAGGGGTGCCGGGCTGCGCCCGGACCCCCTGGGGGTCCGCCCCAGACCCCGGTCCTCACACGCCGGACGGCTGGATTGGCCTGGCGGGGCTGGATTGGCGCTGCGCCGGACCCCGCGCCTCGAGCTCCCCCGGCCACCGCCTAAACGTCAGGCCGTACGTGGGCCTGGATGGCCCGGAGGGCCGATCCAGCCCCTCCGGCGTTTGAGGAGCGGGGGCCCGGGGGCTGGCCCCCGGCAACGGCGCCGCACCCGGCGAGGAGTCCGGGCGCAGCCCGGGGAACGGGTCCAGGCGCAGCCCGGCAACGGGGCCGGGCGCAGCCCGGGGAACGGGTCCAGGCGCAGCCCGGGGAAGGGGACGGGGCGCAGCCCCGGGGAACGGGGCCGGGCGCAGCCCGGGGAAGGGGACGGGGCGCAGCCCCGGGGAACGGGGCCGGGCGCAGCCCGGGGAAGGGGACGGGGCGCAGCCCCGGGGAACGGGCGAAGGGTGGGTGGGGGACTTCGCCCCGCAGGGCCGGCCCAGCCGCACGCGCCCACCGGGCCCCGCGCCGGGACGGCGGTGGCGGGCACTCCGCCCGGCCACCGCCGGACGGAGTTCGGCGCAGCGGCGCGAAGCCCAGGAGGCCCGCCAGGGCCGGGTGGTGCGAGTGCCGCGTCGAGAAGGGTGCGCCTCAGGGGCGGCCCTGGAGTTTGGCCGAGGCGGTTCGGGTCGGGGGGAGTTGGGTGTAGAGGTGGCGGCCGGGGCATTCCGTGGCAAAGCCGTCGCGGTGGCCCGAGATGACGTTCAGGCGGACGTTGCTGCCCTTCGCGTAGAGGTTGCCGCCGCCCGAGCGGAGGGTGGTCTTCGCACGGGGGTCCGCTCCGAAGAGGCCCAGCTTCCAGGCCGTGAGGCGGGCCACCGCGTCCACCGCGGCCTTGGGGGGAGCCGTGGAGGCGAAGGTGCCGATGACCGCGACGCCCATGCTGTCCGTGTTGAAGCCCATGGTGTGCGCGCCGAGCACCGCCTTGGCGACTCCGCCCGCCCGGCCCTCGTAGACGGTGCCGCACTTGTCGACGGCGAAGTTGTAGCCGATGTCGCGCCAGCCGCTGCTGACCACGTGGTAGCGGTACAGGCTGCGCAGGACGGCCGGGGCGTCCTTGCAGGCGTAGTTGTTGCCCGAGGCGGTGTGGTGGACGAAGGCGGCCTTGACCTTGTTCGTGTAGACGAAGCCCTTTTCGCGCAGGCTCTCGTCCGCGCCCCATCCCAGCCGGGTGACGATCTTCGGGCGCGGGCCGATGTACGGGGCGGCCGCGAGCGCCTCGTCGGCGAGGACCGCGTCGGCGGTGGAGTCGGCCTTGTTGAGGGCGGGGATCTCCTGGGCGCCCAGGGGGGCCATCGGGACGTTGGCGGAGGAGGACTCCGCCGTCTCCATCGTCATGCCGGGGAGGAGGGCCAGCTCGCCCTTGTCGTCGTCGTCGAGGACGGGCGAGGCTTCCCCCGCGTTGCCGTTCTTCGCGTCCGACGGGGGGCGGGTCGTGTCTCCCGGGTCCACCAGTTCGATGCGCATGCCGGTCGGGAGCCCGCTGCTGACCACGCGGCCGCCCGGTTCGGCCTGGACCCGGACCTCGATGCCGTCGGACTGCCCGACCCACAGGGGGGCGGTGCTGCCGCGGACGCGGCCGGTGCCCCGTTCCGCCGTGTCGGGGTCGGCGGCGTGTTCGCTGTTGTGGGTGTCGACGTCCTGCCATTCGGACCAGGCCGAGGTGGCCACGGAGCGGGTTCGGACCTGGACGCGGCCGTCGAGCTGGGTGCTCGCGTCGTCCCAGACGACGCCGACCAGCGAGAAGGTCTTGACCTCGCGCGCCGACAGGCCCCGCGTCTCGGGCAGCCGGGGCGAGGTGCTCATGCCGGGTACCCCGGGGGTGCGGTCCGCCGCGGGTCCCACGGGGACGAGCGGCAGGGACTGGGTGGATCCGGCGGGGGCCGCGGGGGCTGCCGAGCCCGCCCTGGCCGCCGGCCGGGTCGCTGCCGGGTGTGCGAGGGCGGTGGAGGGGAGCGCGAGCGGCAGGGCCAGTGCGGCAGCCGTCGCGACGCCGATCGAGGAAGCAAGGAATGCACGCATGGAAAGGATGCTGGGGACTGCCGGAGGCCGGCGCCATCCGAGAACTGACGTACCGTCCGGTCCCGGCACCGATACCCCTCCTCCGTACGGGGGATCGTGCTGCGGCCGTACGGAGGAGGGGCGCGGGCCGCCCGGCGTAGGCTCTGGTCCGTGAACGCCACTGACCGCACCCCTGCCGACCTGCTGCGATCCGCGCTCGCCGCCGATCCCGGCCGCCCGCTCGTCACCTTCTACGACGACGCCACGGGCGAGCGCGTCGAATTGTCCGTCGCCACCTTCGCCAATTGGGTGGCCAAGACCGCCAATCTGCTCCAGGGCGACCTGGGCGCCGAGCCCGGCGACCGGCTCGCCCTGCTGCTCCCCGCGCACTGGCAGAGCGCCGTGTGGCTGCTCGCCTGCGCCTCCGTCGGGGTCGTGGTGGAGGTGGGCGGGGATCCGGGCGGCGCCGACCTGGTGGTGAGCGGGCCGGACACCCTGGAGGAGGCCGCCGCGTGCTCCGGCGAGCGGGTGGCGCTCGCGCTGCGGCCGCTGGGCGGGCGCTTCCCGCAGCCGCCGGCCGGGTTCGCCGACTACGCCGTGGAGGTGCCGGGGCAGGGCGACCGGTTCGCGCCCTTCCAGCCCGTGGACGCCGACGGCCCGGGCCTGGTGGTCGGCGGCGAGGAGCTCTCGTACGCACGGATCTGCGAGCGGGCCCGCGAGGACGCGGAGAAGCTCGGCTTCGGCGAGGGCGCCCGGGTGCTGTCCCGGCAGGGCTACGACAGCTGGGAGGGGCTCTCGGCCGGGCTCTACGCGGCCCTGGCCACGGGCGGGTCCGTGGTGCTGTGCCGCAATGCCGAGGGGCTGGCGGAGGGGGCACTGGCCCAGCGGATCGAGAGCGAGCGGGTCACCCGCACGGCCTGATCCCGCCGTCACCCACACCGCCCAATGCCGGATCTGGGCTATTTGTCACCCACATGGCCCTATACGAGGCCGTGCCCCCGGGCCGCATCGATCACCCGGGGGCAGGATCGGCACAGGCCGTACTCACCCGTACGGCCCGTACCGGTCGGGTGAGGGGACGGAACGCGAGTGACGGACAGCGCGGGCATACCGGGCGGCACCGATGCGGCCGGAGGCGGGAAGCCTCCGAACGGCCGCAGGCGGCGCCGACTGCTGCGCTGGATCGGGCTCGGGACCGGCCTGCTGGCCGTCGTCGGGGCGGGTACGGGCTGGTGGATCTACTCCAAGCTCGACGGGAACATCGCCGAGGACACCTCCGCCGCCGCCGAGCTGCGGCGCTACGACAAGGAGCGCCCGGCCCACCTGGCGGGCGGCGCGCAGAACATCCTGCTGATCGGCTCGGACTCGCGCACCGGCGCGGGCAACGCCCCGTACGGGCAGGACGAGGGCACGCAGCGCTCGGACACCACGATCCTGCTGCACCTGCCGGCGGACCGGAAGAGCGCGACGGCGGTGTCGATACCGCGGGACCTGATGACGGAGATACCCGCGTGCCTGAAGGCGGACGGCAACCGCACCGGGGAGCAGTTCGCCCAGTTCAACTGGGCCTACGAGTGGGGCGGGACCGCCTGCACGATCCGTACGGTCGAGGCGATGACCGGGATCCGGGTCGATCACCACATGGTGCTGGACTTCAGCGGCTTCAAGAAGATGGTGGACGCCATCGGCGGGGTGGAGGTCTGCCTGAAGCGGCCGGTGGACGACACCGAGGCCAAGCTGAAGCTGCCGGCGGGCCGGCAGACCTTGCAGGGCGAGCAGGCGCTGGGCTTCGTCCGGGCCCGCTACAGCCTGGGCAACGGCAGCGACACCGAGCGGATGGAGCGCCAGCAGGCGTTCCTCGGGTCGCTCGTCAAGAAGGTGCAGAGCAACGGGGTGCTGCTCAATCCGGGCCGGCTGTACCCGCTGCTGGACGCGGCGACCTCCTCGGTGACCACCGACCCGGGGCTTGCATCGCTGCGGGGGCTGTACGAGCTGGTCCGGGGCGTACGCGACATCCCGACCGACCAGATCAAGTTCCTCACGGTGCCGCGCCGGCCGTACGCCGCCGACGCGAACCGGGACGAACTGCGCCAGCCGGACGCGACCCAGCTCTTCCAGCGGCTGCGGGCGGACCAGCCGCTCACCATCGCCCCGCCCGCGGCCACGACCACGGCCACGCCCGCTCCGGCCTCGCGGCCCAGCGGGGACCGGGAGGAGGAGGCGGCCGACGACAAGGCGGACCGCACCCAGGACAGCGCTGGGGACAGCACTGGGGACAGCACCGGCGACGTCCCGGGAACCGCGGAGCCCTCGACTCCCGTCCCCACCTTCACCGGTACCACGGCCGGTGTGGCCGACTGCCGGTAAAGCAATCCCAAAAGCCGGTGCCCGGGCCGAGCTTGTTGGGGCGATTGCCCCGTTGTAAGTGCGTGGAATTCATCACCAGCATGGTTTGCGGCGAACCTGTCCGGATAAGGTGAGCGATCCGGCGCCCGGCCAGTACAGAGGCCGCGCGCCAGCAGCCGGATCGTTGACCGTGCGCCTGGGGGAGGCGCGTCGCGAAGCACCGACGGAGGATTCGAGCAAACCGTGGATGCGCAAAGCCGTGGACGGGCCGACGAGATCGACCCCGCAGATCAATGGGTACTCAACCCCCGCACCGGCAACTACGAACTGCGACTGGAAGACACCGCTGCGCAAGCACCGTCGCAGCGGTCCGCCCCCCGCGCGGCGCCCCGCCGAACGCCCGTTCCTCCCCGCTCCCCCGCCGCCCCCTCCCCCGCGGTTCCCGGACCGCGCCGCGGTGACGGCCCTCCCCCCGGCGGCGGCCGGCGCGGCGGGCGTTCGCGCAAGATCGGCGGTGGCGGTCGCAAACGGGCCCTGACCATCACCGGTGGAACGCTGGCGGTGCTGCTGATCGGCGGCTCCGTGGCCGGGTACCTCTATTACGAGCACCTGAACGGCAACATCAGGGTCACCGACATCGGCGACGCGGGCACCAGCGGCGGTTTCAAGAAGGACCAGCCGATCAACATCCTGGTCATCGGCACGGACAAGCGCAGCGGCGCGGGCAACGAGGGGTACGGGGACGCCGGCAGCGTCGGCCACGCCGATACGACGATCCTCTTCCACGTGTCGAAGGACCGCTCCAACGCCACGGCGCTGTCCATCCCGCGCGACCTGATCACCAATCTGCCGGTCTGCCCCACGAAGCAGCCGGACGGCTCGACCAAGGACATCCCCGGCGAGCGCGGGGCCCGCTTCAACACCAGCCTCGGGCAGTCGGGCCGCGACCCGGGCTGCACGATGCGCACGGTCAAGGAGCTCACCGGGATCCAGGTCGACCACTTCATGATGGCCGACTTCAACGCGGTGAAGAACCTGAGCACGGCGGTCGGCGGGGTGCCGGTCTGCGTGGCCAAGGACGTCAACGACAAGGACTCCAAGCTCAAGCTGACGGCGGGCGAGCACCGGCTGGAGGGCGAGCAGGCGCTGGCCTTCGTCCGCACCCGGCACGCCTTCGGCAACGAGAGCGACCTCGACCGCATCAAGACGCAGCAGCAGTTCCTCAGTTCGATGATGCGCGAGATGAAGTCCAAGGAAACGCTGACCAGTCCGAAGAAGTTCTTCTCCCTCGCAGAAGCCGCCACGAAGTCACTGAGCGTGGATTCGGGCATAGGCTCGATCGGAAAACTCACCGATCTTGCAGGCGAGTTGAAGAACATAGACCTCAAGAACATCACCTTCACCACACTTCCGGTGCTCGACAATCCGGCGGAGAAGGTCAAAGCCACCGTGGTCGTCAACCAGGGACAGGCCGAACCGCTGTTGCAGATGATCCGCGGGGACGTCTCCCTCACCGAGGTCGAGAAGAAGGAACAGGCGGCGAAGGACGCGGCGGACGCCGACGCGAAGGCCAAGCTGGACGCCCTCATGCAGGGCACCCGCGCGGCGGCCAAGGACGTCCGGGTGGACGTCTACAACGGCGGCGGCCCGGCCGGATCCGCGTCCGGCACGCTGAACTGGCTGCAGAACACCAAGGGGGTGCCGAGGTCCAGCAACCTGGGCAACGCGCCCGCCAAGGTGGACGCCACGCAGCTGGAGTACGCACCCAACCAGGCCGACCAGGCCAGGGCGTTGGCGGACATGATGGGCCTGCCGGCGACGGCGCTGAAGATGGGTACGGCCGACGCCGCGCCCAAGACACCGATGAAGCTGACGCTCGGCGCCGACTTCAAGGGGGCGGGGGTCTCCATGACTGCGCCTCAGCAGGCACCCGAAGGCGTGCAGCGGGTCGAGGCGGACAAGTCCGTCTGCGCCAAGTGACCGACAGGGGGGCCGGCCGGCCCTCCGCGGTCGCGAAATGACGTGCCGGAACCCGTCGGACCGGCACACTACCGACACAGAGTGATCGTGATGGGGGACGCGTGAGGCACAGCAGCGTGCAAGGGGAGGGGGCGCCGGGCCGGGCCGGCGACGGCATATCCGGCGCCGGCACCCGGCCGACGGCCACCAGTGCCGTACCCGCACCGAGGTCCGGCTCCGGCCACCGCCGCGGCGGCAGCGGGGGCGGGGGCGGCAAGCGGCCGACCCGGCGGGGGCGGCGCCGCATACTGCGCTGGACGGCCTCCATCGTCGCGCTGCTCATACTCGGGACGGCGGCGGCCGGTTACCTCTACTACCGCCACCTCAACGGCAACATCCGCAGCGGCCAGCGCCTGAGCGGCGACAGCGGGGTCGCCAGGGGCGAGGCCGACGCCGCGGGCCGGCGTCCGATCAACATCCTGATGCTCGGTTCCGACATCCGCGACGAGGCGAACGCGAAGCTCGGCGGGGGCTGGGACATGATCGGCGGCCCCGTGCGGGCCGACGTGCAGATGCTGGTCCACATATCGGCCGACCGGAAGAACGCCTCGGTCACCACCGTTCCGCGCGACACCATCGTGGACATCCCGGAGTGCACCGAGCCCGGGACGGGCACCAAGTACAAGGCCACCAAGACGATGATCAACGAGAGCTTCTCGCGCGGGGGTCCCGGCTGCACCCTGGCCACCTGGGAGAAGATGGCCAACGTCTACATCGACCACTGGATGCTGATCGACTTCACCGGTGTCGTGAGCATGGCCGACGCGATCGGCGGCGTCGAGGTCTGTGTCAACCAGAACGTCTTCGACCAGTCGAAGCCCGGGTCGGGGACGGGCGGTTCCGGCCTCAAGCTGACGGCGGGCACCCACAAGGTCCAGGGCGAGCAGGCGCTCCAGTGGCTGCGCACCCGACACTCCTTCGGCAGTGACATGGGCCGGGCCAAGGCGCAGCACATGTACATGAACTCGATGATGCGCGGGCTCAAGAGCCAGAACGCCTTCACCGACCTCCCCCGCCTCACGGGCCTGGCGGAGGCGGCGACGAAGTCGCTGAAGGTGTCGGAGGAGATCGGGTCGGTCAAGAAGCTCCTCGACCTCGCCCTGCTCCTCAAGGACGTGCCGGTCAACCGCATCACGACGGCCACGATCCCGATCCTGCAGGCCCCGGGCGACAAGGACCGGCTGGTCCTCAACCCCACGGACTCCGAGCGGGTGTGGGAGCTGCTCCGCAAGGACGTGGCCATGGACAAGAACGGCGACCCGGCGCCGGCCGAGAGCGGGCAGCCGGGTGCGAGCGCAGATCCCTCGGCTCCCGCTCCGTCGGCCGAGCCGACCGCGCAGGCGTCGTCCGCGCCGCCGGCCTCCAACCCCGCGAAGATCGCCGTACAGGTGGTCAACGGCACGGGCCCCGGTGCACAGGCGGTACCCAAGCGGGCCACGGCCATCGCGGGCCAGCTGGTCTCCAAGGGCTTTGCGCTGGCCAAGCCGGACGGCGCGCTGACCCCGGAGAAGGCGACGGTCGTCCGCTACGCCACCGACGCCCAGGCAGCCGACGCGCAGAGCGTGGCCGCGGCGCTCGGGATCCCGGGCACCTCCGTACAGAAGTCGGCCGCGGCAGCCAAGATCACGGTCCTGGTGGGCGCGGACTGGCGCGAGGGCACCGCCTACCCGCAGCAGGCGCCGCCCGAGGCCGGCTCGGTCCCGGAGACGGCCGACGTGCTCAACGCCACGGACACCAGCTGCATGGACATCTACGGGCCGTACCAATGGAAGTGAGACGCCGAAGGGCGGGCTCGCCGAAACGCTGACGCCTGCAAACACCGAAAGGGGTGATCCGGTCCGACGAGGACCGGGTCACCCCTTTCGGGTTCGTACGCAGGCTCAGAGCTCGGCGGGGTCCCGGTTCACCGAAGGGCGGCGGCTCGCGATGACCTTGGCGGCGAGCGAGCGCGGGCTGGTCAGGAAGCCGTAGCCCCAGCACACGTGCATGGTCGCCAGGGCAACGGGGATCCGCAGCCGGGCCTTGAGCGACAGCCCCTTGCCGGCCGGGACGGAGCCGACGGTGATCGCCGCGAGGTAGCCCGCCGGGAGGACGAAGGCCCACGGGGTGACGGCGGCACCGACGACCACACCGGCGGCGATCGCACAGACGGCGGCCGGTGCGGCGAGGTAGCGCAGGTTGATGGAGCCCGAGTGGTAGCGGGCCACCACGTGGCGCCAGCGCCCGTAGTCCTTGTACTGCTTGGCGAGCGCCCGTACCGAGGGGCGCGGGCGGTACTGGACCTTCAGCTCCGGGGAGAACCAGATCAGCCCGCCGGCCTCGCGGATGCGGAAGTTCAGCTCCCAGTCCTGGGCGCGGACGAACTCCACGTTGTATCCGCCGGCGGCCTCCAGGGCCTCCCGGCGGAACACCCCGAGGTAGACGGTGTCGGCCGGGCCCGCCTTGCCACCGGTGTGGAAGGCGGCGTTGCCGACGCCGATGCGCGAGGTCATCGCGGCGGCGACGGCGTCCTCCCACGGGTTCTCGCCCTCGGCGTGCATGATGCCGCCGACGTTCTGCGCGCCGGTCTCCTCCAGGAGGCGGACCGCGGTGGCGATGTAGTTCGGGGAGAGCATGCCGTGGCCGTCCACGCGCACCACGATCGGGTGGCGCGAGGCCTGGATGGCCGCGTTGAGAGCGGCGGGGGTGCGGCCGGTGGGGTTCGGTACGGTGTGGACCCGGGGGTCTTCGCGTACCAACTCCGCGGCGATCTCGTCGGTACGGTCCCTGGACGGCCCGAGCGCGATCACCACTTCCATCTCACCCCCGTACTCCTGTCCGAGGATGTGGTGGACCGAGTTGCGCAGATGGCGCTCCTCGTTGAGTACCGGCATGATCACCGAGACTGCTGGCTGCTGGGCGGGCATGTGGTCCTTCAAGGTCGGGTATCGGTGTCACGTTACCGCGTACGGGGGAACCGGGTGCGCGCCGGATGAGCAGTACGGACAACGGCTGATCGTATGGACCTACTGTTCTGACGAATCTGCCGAACGTGCGAGGTGTCCCCCGTGCCCCAGCCGCACCGTCCCACCCGACCCGCCCTGCCCGCCCGGTCCGCCCGGCCGTCGCAGCGCGCGCCGCGGCCAGGCGGTCCGGCAGGCCCCCGAGCGGGCGGGAACCGGCCGGCGGACAGACCCCGCTGGGGGGTCCGGCTCGCCGCGGGGCTGTCCGTGCTCGTCCTGGGCTCGGGGGCCCTCGGGCACGCCGTGATGACCGGGCTGGACACCGGGATCCAGCGCGTGGACCCCTTCAAGGACATGAAGAACCGGCCGCAGGCCGGGCACGGGGTGAACTTCCTGCTCGTCGGCACCGACGGCCGCGACAAGATCACCGCCGAGGAGAAGCGCGAGTACCGCCTGGGCGGCGCGCCCTGCCACTGCACCGACACCGTGATGCTGGTCCACCTCTCGGCGGACCGGTCGCGGGCCAGCGTGGTCAGCCTCCCCCGGGACAGCTTCGTGGAGCTGCCCGCGCACGTGGACGGCTCCAGCGGCAAACCGCACGGGGCCCACCCCGTGAAGCTCAACGCCGCCTACGCCGAGGGCGGGCCCCAGCTGACCGTGCGCACCGTCGAGAGCATGACCCGCGTGAAGATCGACCACTACCTGGAGGTCGACTTCACCAGCTTCATGAAGACGGTCGACGCCATGGGCGGCGTGGAGATCTGCACCGCCAAGACCATGCACGACCCCAACACCGGACTCGACCTGCTCCCGGGCACCCACCGGCTCAGTGGCGGCCAGGCCCTGCAGTACGTGCGCTCGCGCCATGTCGACGGGGCCTCCGACCTGGGCCGGATGCAGCGCCAGCAGCGGTTCATCGCCGCCCTGATCAAGCAGGCCACGGGCGGCGGGGTGCTGCTCAACCCCGTCAAGTTCAAGCAGGTCAGCTCCACCCTGCTGAGCTCGGTCCGGGCCGACCGGGGCTTCGGCTCGGAGCAGATGCTGGCGCTCGGGCAGGCCATGCGCGATTTCACCCCGTCCTCGTCGGAGTTCGCCTCCGTGCCCGTCGGCAACCCCTCCTTCCCGGTCAAGGGCATCGGCTCCACCGTGAAATGGGACGAGGGGAAGGCCGCGAAGCTCTTCCAGGCCCTGCGCGAGGACCGGCCGATGGCCCCGCCCCCGGCCCCCTCCGCCGGCAAGCCGGTGCGCCGGCAGCCGGCGGTGCCGGTGGACGTGCCCCCGGGGCAGGTCCGGGTCCAGGTCGAGAACGGCACCCGGATCGACGGGCTGGGCACCCGGGTGGACTCGGCGCTGCGCGCCACCGGCTTCGACACCACCCGGGCTCCGGGGAACGGCGCGAGCCGGGACGTCAAGCGCACGGTGATCACGTACGACCCGCGCTGGGACCGGTCGGCCCGTACGGTGTCCACCGCGCTGCCCGGCAGTGAGATGAGGGCCGTGCGGGGGCAGGGGCGGACCGTGGTGGTGATCGCGGGCGCCGACTACCGCAAGGTGGTGCCGGTGCGTGCGGAGGACCCGTACCAGGGCGAATTCGGTGTGGTCACCGGTGACCAGGTGGTCTGCGGCGGCTCCTGACCGGAGCGGGTACGGCCCTCACCGGAGCGGCTACGCCCTCAGCCGAACCAGCCGTCGGAGCGGGCCTGCTCCAGGGCCTCGAAGTAGGCCTCGGCCACCTTCTCGTACCCGCTGTCGTTCGGGTGCAGGCCGTCGGCCAGCTCGGCCGGCATGGACGCGTCCGCCCGGTCCACGGGTGTCAGCCAGGGCGGCTTGACGTAACCGAAGTGCCGGCCCGACCGCTGCTGCTCCGCTTCCATCCGCTTGAGGCGCTGGTTGTACACGGTGATGGACCCGGTGAGGTCCAGGCCCCTGGAGCCGGGGGTCGAGGGGACCAGGCCCTGCATGACGACGGTGGCCGCGGGGCGCAGGGCGAAGATCCGGTCGACCAGGTCCTGCGCCTGGTCCGCGGCGTGCTCGGGGTCGTCGCCCTGGTTCAGGTCGTTGAGACCGACCGAGAGCAGGACCACGTCCGGCCGGGCCGTCTTGATCCACCGGTCCACCCCGGCGCGTATTCGGTCGATGGTGTAGCCGGGATGGCCTTCGTGCTGGTTGTCGGCCATGGGTCCCTGCTCCTGGGAGCCGACGAAGTCGACGGTGTACCGGGACTGGCCGGAGAGCAGCTGCCCCAGGGGCAGCCGGTAGCCGGCGCGGCCGGAGCTTCCCGAGCCGGCGGCCGTCGAGTCGCCGAGGGGCATGACGCGGATCTTCGGGGTCCGTCCCGTGCCGGAGGAGGGCTCCGGGGAGGCCTCGGGGGACGGCTCGCCCCCGGCGGGTGTTTGGGGGGAGTCCTTCGTGAGCATCGGGACCGTCGCGGCGAGGCCGGCGAGTCCCGCAAGGCCGGTGAGGCCGGCGAGCACGGCCGAGCGGCGGTTCATGGTGCCTTCCGGGTGGAGCAGGGCGGCAGGGCCGGGTGCGAGAGCAGGTCCGGGTGCGAGTGCGGGTGCAGGTCGGGGTGCGGGTGCGGGTGCGGGTCCACTAGACGTCGGCGTCCAGCCCCTGCGCGGACCGCTCCTCCCGCAGGTCGCGGATGGCCTGGCGGCGGGCGAGCCGGTGCGTGCGGCGGATCTGGGCCTCCTGGTAGCGCCGCTCGTCCCGCTCGGTCTCCCGGATCACCTGCGGGACCTCGCGGGGCTTGCCCTCGGCGTCGACCGCGGTGAAGACGAGGTAGGCACTGCCGACCTGGGTGGCGGGGGTGGACTCGTTCCACCGCTCCGCGAGGACGCGTACGCCGATCTCCATGGAGGAGCGGCCCGTCCAGTTGCACTGTGCCTTGACGTGGACGAGGTCGCCGACGCGGACCGGGGCGAGGAAGGCCATCTCGTCCATGGAGGCGGTGACCGCCGGGCCCCCGGAGTGGCGGCCGGCCACGGCGCCGGCCGCGTCGTCCACCAGCTTCATGATCACGCCGCCGTGCACCGTACCGAGGAGGTTGGTGTCGTTGGCGGTCATGATGTGGCTCAGGGTGGTGCGGGAAGCCGAGATCGGCTTTCCGCGCAGCTCGCCCGGTATCTCTGTCATGGGGACAGCTTAGGGCGTGTCTTTTGGATCAGGCCGGGCACCGGACACCGCGGGCCCGGCCCGATCCGAAAGACACGCCCCGAGTGCGGCCCGCCGGCATCAGCTCTGCAACAGCACCGGTACGAACAGTCTCCGGGGGTATTCCGCGACCCTCCCGGCCAGGCATTCTTGGGCACATGAGTGACTGGGACGGGTGGAGCGGCGAGCAGGACCAGCGCGGCCGCCGCGATGACGGGTACGGCCGCGGCAGCGGCCAGGCGGAGCCGGAAGGCGCACGGCGGATGAGGCACGTCCAGCGGCCCGGCCCCGGCCCCCAGGCGTCCCGGCAACCGCAGCAGCCCCAGCAGCCCCCGCGCCGCCCGGCTCAGCCGCCGGCCGGGCCCGCTTACGTGCCTCCGCAGCAGGACGGCTCGTACAACGGCAGCAGCAGCGGCGGCTACGACAGCGGCTACAACACCGGCCAGGTCTACGGCGGCGGCCAGCCGCCCAGCGGGCCGCGCGGGCGCGGTCCCGGCGGACCCGGCGGCCCGGCCCGGCCGGCGGGACCGGCCCCGGACTGGCGCAGACGGATCAAGATCGGCTCGATCGTGCTGGTCTCCGGCCTGCTCGTGACGGGCATCGGCACCTACTTCTGGGCCGACTCCAACGTGCGCCGCGAGGTCGACCTCTCCAAGGTCATCGAGCGCCCGAAGGAGGGCGACTGCACGACCTACCTGATCGTCGGCTCCGACAGCCGTGAGGGCATGTCCGCCGAGGACAAGAAGAAGCTCCACACCGGCTCGGCCGAGGGCAAGCGCACCGACTCGATGATGATCCTCGCCAAGTGCTCCAGCGGGAACACGATGATCTCCCTGCCGCGCGACTCTGACGTGGAGATCCCGTCCTTCGTCGGCTCGGAGTCGGGCAAGAAGTTCGCGGGCACGGGCAAGCGGACCAAGCTGAACGCGGCGTACGCGGAGGACGGCCCGGAGCTGCTGGTGCGGACGGTGGAGTTCAACACCGGCCTGCGCATCGACCACTACGCGGAGATCGGCTTCGCCGGCTTCGCGAACATCGTGGACGCGCTGGGCGGGGTGGAGCTGAACATCGAGAAGGGGTTCAAGGACGAGAAGTCCGGGGCCGACTTCAAGGAGGGCACCCAGACGCTGAACGGCGAGCAGTCGCTGGCCTACGTACGGACCCGCTACGCCTTCGCCGAGTCGGACCTGCAGCGGACCAAGAACCAGCAGAAGTTCCTGTCGGCGCTGGCCGGCCAGGCGGCGACGCCGACGACGATCCTGAACCCGTTCGCGCTGTACCCGGTGCTGGGCGCCGGTCTGGACACGCTGATCGTGGACAAGGACATGGGGCTGTGGGACATGGGGTCGATGTTCTTCGCGATGAAGGGCATCAGCGGCGGTGACGGCGTGTCCATGAACATGCCGATCTCCGGTCAGCGCGGCGGCAACCTCGTCTGGGACAAGGCGAAGGTGCAGCAGCTGGTGCAGCAGATCCAGAAGGACGAGAAGGTCACCGTCCGCGGGAACTGATTACCGCCCGCGGGAACTGATCACGAGGCCGGGCGCCCCTCGTCGGGGCGCCCGCCCGGCTCAGGCGTCGGAGGAGAAGCGGATCGCCGCGTCGGGCAGCCGCGCCCCGCACCAGATCCGGGCGCCGGCGCGGAGCTCGTTGTCGGCCCCCACGACGGCCGCGTCACCGATGACGGCGGCGTCCAGTACGGTCCGCGCGCCCACCGAGGCGCCGGCGCCGATCAGGCTGGCGGACACCTGCGCGTCGGGTCCGACGACCGCGTCCCCCATCACGATGGAGCCCTGGACTACCGCACCCGCCTCGATGCGGGCTCCGGCGCCCACGACGGTGCCCCCCGACAGCTTGGCCCCGGCCGCCACGTGGGCTCCGGGCAGGACGAGGGACTCGCCGCGGCGTCCGGGGACGGCCGGGGAGGGGACGACGCCGCGGACCAGGTCGGCGGAGGCCTGGATGATCGCCTCCGGCTTGCCCAGGTCCATCCAGTACGTGTTCTCGGTGACCCCGTGCAGGGTGGCCCCGGAGGCGAGCAGGCCGGGGAAGGTCTCGCGCTCCACGGAAACGGACCGGCCGGCCGGGATGGTGTCGATCACGCTGCGCCGGAAGACGTAGCAGCCGGCGTTGATCTGGTCGGTGATGATCTCCTCGGGCGTCTGCGGCTTCTCGGTGAAGGCCAGCACCCGCCCGTGGGCGTCGGTGGGGACCAGGCCGAAGGCGCGCGGATCGTCCACCCGGACCAGGTGCAGGGAGACGTCGGCGTCGGCCGCCTTGTGCGATTCGACGAGCCCGGCGATGTCCAGGCCGGTGAGGATGTCCCCGTTGAAGACCAGCACCGAGGAGTCCGGGCCGCCGGTGAGCAGCCGCGCCGCGTTGCGGATGGCGCCGCCGGTGCCGAGGGGCTCGTCCTCGACCACGTACTCCAGGTGGACGCCGAAGGCGGACCCGTCCCCGAAGTACGGCTCGAAGACCTCGGCGAGGTAGCAGGTGGCCATCACGATGTGCGTGACGCCGGCGGCGGCGGCGCGGGCTATCTGGTGGGCGAGGAAGGGAACACCTGCCGTGTGGACCATCGGCTTCGGCGTGTTCACCGTGACGGGGCGCAGCCGCGTCCCCTGTCCGCCGACCAGCAGGATCGCTTCCGTCATTTGCGTTCTCCCCAACCGGTTCCGGCGTACGAAGGTCCAAATTTAGCCCATCCGGGGGGTCCCCAGGGGGCTGGTGCCCGATGTGTGCGGCCGTCTGCGCCGCAGGCCAGGGCCTCAGGCGGCGAACGGGTTGGCGTGGCCGGGCAACTGCTGCCCCGGGCGCAGGAAACGCCGGCCGCCCCGTTCGTCGCGCACCGCGTGGAACCCGGCGGCCGTCAGCCGCTGAGCGATCTTCGCGCGGCGGGTCACGCCCACCGTGAACGCCACGGTGAGGAGCAGCGCGACCAGACCGCCGGAGAGGAGCGCTTCGGCCGGCGACTTGTCGTCGAAGAGCATGAGGACGGTCAGGGCTGCGCAGGCGAGGTAGCAGAGCACCTTCTGCCTCCGGTCGGCGATGTACAGGGCCATGACGTCGAAGGTGACGAGGTCCTTCAGCACGGCCACGGCGTCGACCGCCTCGGGGAGCGGCTTCAGCGAACCCTGCCCCAGCCCCGGCACCGTCCCGCCGTTGCCCGCCTGCGGATGGGCGGCGATGGTGGCCGCCTCGAGGACGCGCGCGTCGGGTCGCGGGTCCCGGTACATCCGGACCTGAACGAGCGAGTTCCTGAACCCGGTCCTGTACGCCGTGCCGTACGTGTAGCCGTACTGCTCCGCCACGTGCGCCAGGGCGGCCGCCTTCGACGCGGTGCCCTGCGGGACGATCTCGACGACGTCCTGCTGACGGGCGATCTGCTGGAGCATCCCCGCTATGTGACGTTCTACGGACATCCTGTTTCCCCGCCCCCTGCGACCCCGCACCCGAGGCCGACCGGCGCACAGCCTAGGCGGTGCGCCGCCGATCGGAACACGCGAGGTCCCCCGTCCATGGAACGGGAGACCTCGCGTGCGGCGGGGTCGGGCCCCTACGGCAGGTTGCGGGCCATGACGATGCGCTGGACCTGGTTCGTGCCCTCGTAGATCTGCGTGATCTTCGCGTCGCGCATCATGCGCTCCACCGGGTAGTCCCGGGTGTAGCCGTAGCCGCCGAGGAGCTGGACCGCGTCCGTGGTGACCTCCATGGCCACGTCCGAGGCGAAGCACTTGGCCGCGGCGCCGAAGAAGGTGAGGTCCTCGTGCGGGCCGCCGCCGGAGACGCGCTCCGAGCGGGCCGCGGCCGAGTACGTCAGCTGGCGCGCGGCCTCGATCTTCATGGCCATGTCCGCGAGCATGAACTGCACGCCCTGGAAGTCGCCGATCGGCTTGCCGAACTGCTTGCGCTCCTGGACGTAGCCCTTGGCGTAGTCCAGGGCGCCCTGGGCGATGCCCAGTGCCTGGGCGGCGATGGTGATGCGGGTGTGGTCGAGGGTCTTCATCGCGGTGGCGAATCCGGTGCCCTCGGCGCCGATCATGCGGTCGGCCGGGATGCGGACGTTGTCGAGGTAGACCTCGCGCGTCGGGGAGCCCTTGATGCCGAGCTTCTTCTCCGGGGCGCCGAAGGAGACGCCCTCGTCGGACTTCTCGACGACGAAGGCGCTGATGCCCTTGGAGCGCTTCTCCGGGTCGGTGACGGCCATGACCGTGTAGTACTCGGAGACGCCGGCGTTGGTGATCCAGCGCTTGACTCCGTTGAGCACCCAGAAGTCCCCGTCGCGCACGGCGCGGGTCTTCATGCCCGCGGCGTCCGAGCCCGCGTCGGGCTCGGAGAGCGCGTACGAGAACATCGCGTCGCCCTTGGCCAGCGGGCCGAGGTACTTGGCCTTGAGCTCCTCGGATCCGGAGAGGATCACCGGGAGCGAGCCGAGCTTGTTGACCGCCGGGATGAGGGAGGAGGACGCGCAGACGCGGGCCACCTCCTCGATCACGATCACCGTGGCGAGGGCGTCGGCGCCCGCGCCGCCGTAGGTCTCGGGCACGTGGACGGCGTGCAGGTCGCTGGCGACGAGGGCGTCCAGGGCCTCCTGCGGAAAGCGGGACTCCTCGTCGACCGCGGCGGCGAAGGGCATGATCTTCGCCTCGGCGAGCGCGCGAACGGACTCGCGGAGCATGTCGTGCTCCTCGGCCGGGCGGTACAGGTCGAAGTCGGCAGAACCCGCCAAGATCTCTCACTCCCCAAGTGGTGCGTGGTGTTAACTACCGTTAAGTAGCCCAAGCTTAGTGTCCGTCCGCCGACCGCGACACGGGCGTCGCACGTGAGTTGCATGACAGCCGGCCCGATGCGGGCGTCGAGCGGGCGGCTACGGTGTGGCCACGGGGTGGCGGACGGGTGACGGACGCCGGAATGCATCCCCGGTCACCGGCCCGACTATGCTCGGTTGCCGCGAACGGCCCAGCACCTCCAGGAGCACTCATGGCCCCCCTCAAGATCACTGTGATCGGCACCGGATACCTCGGCGCCACGCACGCCGCGGCAATGGCGGAGCTGGGGTTCGAGGTGCTCGGACTGGACGTGGTGCCGGAGAAGATCGCCATGCTCGCCGCCGGGCGCGTACCCATGTACGAGCCCGGGCTGGAGGAGTTGCTGGCCTCCCACGTGGCCGGACTGCCGGGCTCCACGGGCCGGCTGCGCTTCACCACCTCCTGGGAGGAGGTCGGCGCCTTCGGCGACGTCCACTTCGTCTGCGTGAACACCCCGCAGAAGCACGGCGAGTACGCCTGCGACATGAGCCACGTCGACTCCGCCGTGGAATCGCTCGCCCCGCACCTGACCCGGCCCGCCCTGGTCGTCGGCAAGTCCACCGTGCCGGTCGGCTCCGCCGAGCGCCTCGCCGCGAAGCTGATCGCGCTCGCCCCGGCCGGCGAGGAGATCGAGCTCGCCTGGAACCCGGAGTTCCTGCGCGAGGGCTTCGCCGTCCAGGACACCCTGCACCCGGACCGGATCGTCATCGGGGTCGACGGCGAACGCGCCGAGAAGCTCCTGCGGGAGGTCTACGCGACCCCCATGGGCGAGGGCACCCCGCTGGTCGTCACCGACTTTCCCACCGCCGAACTCGTCAAGACCGCCGCCAACTCCTTCCTCGCCACGAAGATCTCCTTCATCAACGCCATGGCCGAGGTCTGCGAGGCCGCCGGCGGTGACGTGGTGAAGCTGGCCGAGGCCATCGGATACGACGAGCGCATCGGGAAGAAGTTCCTGCGCGCCGGCATCGGTTTCGGCGGCGGCTGCCTGCCCAAGGACATCCGCGCGTTCATGGCGCGGGCCGGCGAGCTCGGCGCCGACCAGGCCCTGACCTTCCTGCGCGAGGTCGACTCCATCAACATGCGCCGCCGCGGCCACATGGTCGAGCTGGCCCGCGATGCCGTCGGCGGCTCCTTCCTCGGCAAGCGCGTCGCCGTGCTCGGCGCCACCTTCAAGCCCGACTCCGACGACGTCCGCGACTCCCCCGCGCTGAACGTCGCCGGCCAGATCCACCTCCAGGGCGGCCAGGTCACCGTCTACGACCCCAAGGGCATGGACAACGCCCGCCGCGTCTTCCCCACCCTCGGGTACGCCGACACCGCCCTGGACGCCGCCCGCGGCGCCGAGGTCGTCCTGCACCTCACCGAATGGCGGGAGTTCCGCGACCTGGACCCCGCGGCCCTCGGCGAGGTCGTCACCGACCGGCTCGTCCTCGACGGCCGCAACGCCCTCGACCCCGCCCTGTGGCGCGCCGCCGGCTGGACCTACCGCGCGATGGGCCGGCCCCGCGCCTGACCACGGTGCCCGACCAGCGCACCTGACCACGGCACCTGACCACCGCGCCCGTCCCCGGCGGGCCTTGATCCGCTTCGTTCCGGAATGCGCGGTTTCACATCTCGTCACCGGATCGTTGGCGGGAGCCGCCGGGCCGCGCGCAATGGATCGCTAGACTCACGGCCGATGACCAGTACGAGCACGACCATCGACTCCGCACTCCGGGGGCGCGCCGGCCGCCTGGCCATGGCGGGCTTCTGGCTGGCCACCCGGACCCTGATGGTGGTCCTCCTGGTGGTGAACCTGCACGGCACCTCCTCGGTGCGCGTGGAGATCACCCAGACCTACAACAACTGGTACGACGTCCTCGTCACGGGGACCATGCCGCACGACGACGTCATGTGGCAGTACCCGCCGGCCGCGGCGGCGATCTTCCTGTCGCCCGACCTGCTCCCCTTCCTCAGCTACTTCCAGGCCTTCGTCGCCCTGACCGTGATCTGCGACGCGCTGATCGCCGTCGGCCTGGTCCGCGCCGCCCGGCGCGCCGACGGCAGCCTGGCCGGCGCCGTGCTGTGGCTGACCACGCTGCCGCTGCTGCTGTCGCTGCCCTTCGGCCGCTACGACCTCCAGGTCACCCTGCTCGCCGTCGGCTCGCTGCTGTGCCTGCGCTTCCGCCGCAAGCTCGGCGGCGTCCTCGCCGGAGTCGGGGCCCTGGTCAAGGTCTGGCCGCTGCTCACGCTGATCGGCACCCCGCGCGGCCGCACCACCCGCGACGCCGTCGTCTCGGCCGTGGCGGCCGGGGCCGTACTGCTCGCCGTGCTCGCGCTGTTCTTCCGCGACACCCTCGGCTTCCTGGGCAACCAGGGCAACCGCGGCATCCAGGTCGAGTCCCTCGGCGGCTCCGCCCTGATGCTCGGCAAGCTCGTCGGAGCCTGGTCCGGGAAGGTCGAAGTCCGCTACGGCGCCTACGAGTACCTCGGCCCGTACGTCTCCAGCGTCGCCCTGCTCTCCGTCGGCCTCACGGTCGTCGGGTTCGCATGGCTGCTGCTGTGGCGGGTGAAGGCCCGGCGCTGGACGACCGCGACCCCGCTGGACGCCGCGCTGTGCGCCATCCTCGTCTTCACCGTCACCAGCCGCGTGCTCAGCCCGCAGTACCTGATCTGGCTTGTCGGCCTCGCGGCCGTCTGCCTGACCTGCAAGCACACCACGCAGCGGCCGGTGGCCTGGCTGATCGTCGCCTCGACCGCGCTCAGCACGGCGATCTACCCGCTCACCTACGGCTCGGAGATCCTCCCCGGCACCGGCTTCGGCACGTTCCTGCTGGTGCTCCGCAACGGCCTGCTGGCCTGGGCCGCCGTCTGGTCCTGCCTGCGCCTGTGGCGGGCCAGCGTGAGCCCCGTCCCCGAAACCGGGGCCGTGAACGGGAACGACGCCGGGACCGCGGCGGTCCCGGCGTCCAAGGCCGGCTCCGAGGTCCCGGCGCGCGTCTGAATCCCGCTCAGGACGCCCTACGGTGCTGCGCCGCGCGGGCCGTGAACTCCGCGTCCCGCACCACCCGCTGGGCGTTACCCCAGGTCAGCAGCGCCAGGTCGGTCTCCGGCCAGCCCCGCTCCAGCAGTTCCGCGATCAGTCGCGGATAGCCCGAGGGATCCGTTAGTCCCGCCGGCCGGGGGGAGCCCGGCTCGGCGCCGAAGCCGGCGCCCAGGCCCACGCAGTGGGGGCCCGCGACGGCTCGTACATGCTCCACGTGGTCGGCCACCGCGTGCAGGGAGTCCCCGGTCAGCGCGGTGTCGAAGCTGACCATCGCCAGGCCGTTCGCCGCGCGCAGCGCGAGCAGCACCTCGTCGGTCACGTTGCCCGGGTGCGGATTGAGGGCGGCCGCCCCGGTGTGCGAGATGATCACCGGCGCCTTGGAGGCCGCGGCGAGCTGGCAGGCCGGCGCGGGCGGGCAGCCCCGGAGGTCCAGCAGCATCGCCAGCCGGTTCATCTCCTTGACCACCTCGTGGCCGAAGGCGGTCAGCCCCTCCATCGCCCACGGCGCCCCGGCCGGCGCGAGGATCCGTACGCCCAGCGCGTGGAAGGCGCGCAGCACGCCCAGCGAGTCCGTCAGGGTGCGGCCCGGCACGGGGCCGAGGAGGGAGGCGATGCGGCCCCGGTTGCGGGCGTCCGCCAGGTCGTCCGCGGTCAGCGCGAGGCAGAGACTGTCGGGGTATCGGCGCATCAGGGCCAGCGCCACGTCGATCTGTTCGAGGGTGTCGGACACCACCTGGTCGGTGGCCTCGGCCTCGCGCGGCATGAGCAGCGACCAGAACTGGGCGCCCACTCCCCCGGCGCGCAGCCGCGGGATGTCGGTGTCGACGCCCGTGTCCGAGGTGTCGATGTCGTGGTACGGACTTGTCCGAAGGGTCCAGACGAGGGTGTTGCAGCCATCCGCGACGGGATGGACGCAAAGCAGTGCGGCGGCCCGGTCCAGGGCGCCCGGGAGCAACGTGCCGGTGGGATCCTCGGCTCCTAGGGAGCCGGGGCCCACGGGGGTCACCGGGTTCGTGTGCGGTTCGTCCTGCAGGTCGGCCATGGCGTGCGCTCCGGTCTCGGCGGCTGTGTCGTTGCGAAAAGCAGCGGGAGAGAAGCAGGGAAGATGTTGCCACCGTGACATGTGGGACGCCGGGGGCGCCCGGCGGATGTGGCGTTCGGGTGTAACCGGCAGTGTTCGCTGGTCACGGTCCGTACGCCGGATCCGCCGGGCGGGGGCGGCCAGGAAGCGGCGGGGCTCCTCGGCCTCACACCTGGAGCACCGCGTTGGACGGGCCCCGGGAGGCCGACTGCTCGCGCGCCACCGCTTCGGCGTCGCGCAGCGTCCGTACCGCGTTCGACCAGGTCAGCTTGGCCAGGTCGGCCTTCGACCAGCGGCGTGCCAGCAGCTCGGCGACCAGGTTGGGGTACCCGGCCACGTCGTCCAGCCCGGACGGGGTGAAGGCGGTGCCGTCGTAGTCCCCGCCGATGCCGATGTGGTCGACCCCGGCCACCTCGCGCATGTGGTCGAGGTGGTCGGCGACGGTGGCGGCCGTGGCCACCGGGCGCGGGCGCGCCTCCTCGAAGGCCCGGTGCAGGGCCATCGCCCCGGGGGTGGTGTCGAGGTGGTGGTAGCCGTGCGCGCGCAGGTTCTCGTCGGCGGCCAGGGTCCACTCGACGGCTGCCGGGAGGATGAACTTGGGCACGAAGGTGGCCATCGCGACCCCGCCGTTGGCCGGCAGCAGCGCCAGCACGTCGTCGGGGATGTTGCGCACGTGGTCGCAGACGGCCCGGGCCGAGGAGTGCGAGAAGACCACCGGCGCCGCCGTGACCGCGAGCGCGTCGCGCATCGTGGTCGCGGCGACGTGCGAGAGGTCGACGAGCATGCCGATCCGGTTCATCTCGCGGACGACCTCGCGGCCGAACTCGCTGAGACCCCCGTGCCGGGGCTCGTCGGTCGCCGAATCCGCCCAGTCGATGGTGTCGTTGTGCGTGAGCGTCATGTACCGCACGCCGAGCTGGTGCAGGGCGCGCAGGGTGGCGAGCGAGTTGTTGATGGAGTGCCCGCCCTCGGCGCCCATCAGCGAGGCGATCCGGCCCTCGGCGCGCGCCGCCTCCATGTCGTCGGCCGTCAGCGCCCGCACCAGGTCGTGCGGGTAACGGTCGATCAGCTGGGCGACGACGTCGATCTGCTCCAGGGTGGCGCTGACCGCCTCGTCCCCCGCGTAGTCGGAGCGCACGTAGACCGACCAGAACTGCGCGCCGACCCCGCCGGCGCGCAGCCGGGGGATGTCGGTGTGCAGGTGGCCCTTCTGGTCGCGGCCGATGTCGCGCCGGTCCAGGTCGTAGCGCACCGTCTCGCGCAGGGCCCAGGGCAGGTCGTTGTGTCCGTCGACGACCGGGTGCTCGGCGAGCAGTTCGCGCGCCGCGTCCAGGTGCCGGGCGGCGCCCGTCCCGCCCGCCGCGCTCACTTGCCGAACCCGAACGACTCCTGGCCGGCGACCTTGTTGCGCAGCCGCTTGCCCTTCTCGGTGGCCTGGTCGTTGAGGTCCTGGAGGAAGTCGTTCATCCGGGCCCGCAGCTCCGGGTCGTGCGCGGCCAGCATCCGTACGGCGAGCAGCCCGGCGTTGCGGGCGCCGGCGATCGAGACGGTGGCGACGGGGATTCCGGCCGGCATCTGGACGATCGACATCAGGGAGTCCATGCCGTCGAGGTACTTCAGCGGGACGGGTACGCCGATGACGGGCAGCGGGGTGACGGAGGCGAGCATGCCGGGCAGGTGGGCTGCCCCGCCCGCGCCCGCGATGATCGCCTTCAGGCCGCGCCCGTCGGCCCGCTCCCCGTACGCGATCATCTCGCGGGGCATCCGGTGCGCGGAGACCACGTCGACCTCGTAGGGGATCTCGAACTCGTCGAGGGCCTTGGCGGCGGCCTCCATGACGGGCCAGTCGGAGTCCGAGCCCATGACGATGCCGATGACGGGAGCTGCTGCGGAGGTGCTCATTCGGTGATGGATCCTCTGAGATAGCCGGCTGCGTGACGTGCGCGCTCCAGCACATCGTCCAGATCGTCGCCGTAGGTGTTGACGTGGCCGACCTTGCGGCCCTGTTTCACGTCCTTGCCGTACATGTGGATCTTCAGCTGCGGGTCGTGGGCCATGCAGTGGAGGTACGCCGCGTACATGTCCGGGTAGTCCCCGCCGAGCACGTTCGCCATGACCGTCCAGCGGGCGCGGGGGCGCGGGTCGCCGAGGGGGAGGTCCAGGACGGCCCGTACGTGGTTGGCGAACTGGGAGGTGATGGCACCGTCCTGCGTCCAGTGGCCGCTGTTGTGCGGGCGCATCGCCAGTTCGTTGACCAGGATCCGGCCGTCGGTGGTCTCGAAGAGCTCCACGGCCAGGTGGCCGGTCACGTCGAGTTCCTTGGCGATGCGCAGGGCCAGGGCCTGGGCCTCGCCGGCGAGGGCCTCCGAGAGGTTCGGGGCGGGGGCGATGACCGTGTCGCAGACCCCGTCCACCTGGATCGACTCCACGACGGGGTAGGACACGGCCTGGCCGTGCGGGGAGCGGACGATGTTGGCCGCGAGCTCGCGGACGTAGTCCACCTTCTCCTCGGCCAGGACCGGGACGCCCGCCTTGAACGGGGCCTCGGCGTCCGCCTGCGTACGGACGAACCACACGCCCTTTCCGTCGTACCCGCCGCGCACCGTCTTGAGGATGACGGGGAACCCGCCGACCTCTTCGGCGAAGGCCGCCGCGTCCGCCGGATCGCTCACGATCCGGTGGCGGGGGCTGGGCGCGCCGATCTCGTCGAGCCGGGCGCGCATCACCCCCTTGTCCGCGGCGTGCATCAGCGCGTCGGGCCCGGGGCGGACGGCGATGCCGTCGGCTTCCAGGGCCCGCAGGTGCGCGATGGGCACGTGCTCGTGGTCGAAGGTGATCACGTCACAGCCGCGCGCGAAGGCGCGGAGGGTCTCCAGATCGCGATAGTCGCCGATGACGACGTCGCTCACGACCTGGGCCGCCGAGTCCTGTGGGGTGTCACTGAGGATCTTGAATCTGATGCCGAGGGGGATACCCGCCTCGTGGGTCATGCGGGCGAGCTGTCCGCCGCCGACCATGCCGACTACCGGGAACGTCACTCCTCCAGGGTATCCGGCGGTATTCCGCCATCCGGACCCGCATCGGGACGCCCCTGGCCGGTACCCGGCGCTCGGGTGTGGCGGGTGTGCCGTGTGTCGCACGGTGTCCGAAGGCGCAGACGGACCGATGGGGCGACACTTAGCATGGGCGCGCACGGGTCAACGTGTGACGTAAACGTGTGACGCCTCATACGGGGGCCCCGAAGACAGGACTGAGCCTCATATGAGCAAGCCGGAGAACGGATCCGTCCTCGACCGCGTGCGCGGGCTCGCACGCGAGATCGCCAGGTTCGGGGCCGTCGGCGGGCTGGGGGTCCTGGTCAACCTGGGCGTCTTCAACCTGATCCGGCAGGTCACCGATCTCCAGGTGGTGCGCGCGAGCGTGATAGCCACGCTGGTGGCCATCGTCACGAACTACCTGGGCTTCCGCTACTTCGCCTACCGGGACCGGGCCGACCGGACCGGAGCGGGCCGCACCCGTGAGCTCGGGCTGTTCGTCGCGTTCAGCGCGATCGGGCTCGTGATCGAGAACGGCATCCTGTTCACGGCCACCTACGGCTTCCACTGGGACGGGCCGCTCGCCTCGAACTTCTTCAAGTTCACGGGCATCGGCATCGCCACCGTGTTCCGCTTCTGGTCCTACCGCACCTGGGTCTTCAAGGCCCTGCCCGCGCCGTCCGCGGCCTCGCTGGTCGTCGAGCAGCGCGACGGACAGGCCCCGGCGGCCCCGGCCGACGCACAGGCCCCGGTGGCGCGGACCCCGGAGACCGCCGCGAACTGAGGTTCCCTGCCTCCGGCCGCCCTCAGCGGACCGTCTGCTCCGGCTCGGAGTGCTCCGGCGCGGTCCGGCTGAGGAACAGGGCGAACACCGGCGGCCGGGTCTGGAGCAGCTCCAGGCGGCCGCCGTCGGCCTCCGCGAGGTCCCGGGCCACGGCGAGGCCGATGCCGGTGGAGTTGCGGCCGCTGATGGCCCGCTCGAAGATCCGGTTGCCGAGGTCCGGCGGAACGCCCGGCCCCTCGTCCGTGACCTCCAGTACGGCCTGGTTGCCGATCACGCGGGTCCGCAGGGCCACGGTGCCGCCGCCGTGCATGAGGGAGTTCTCCACCAGGGTCGCCAGGACCTGCGAGACCGCGCCCGGGGTGCCCACGGCGCGGATGCCGGTCTTCCCGGAGCGGACGACGGCCCGGCCGGCGCTGCGGTAGGCGGGGCGCCACTCCTCCAGCTGCTGTTTGACGACCTCGTCCAGGTCGAAGGGGACGGCCGAGCCCGTGCGCGGGTCCCTGGAGTTCGTCAGGAGCCGCTGGACCACGTCCGTGAGCCGTTCCACCTGGGTGAGGGCGATCGTCGCCTCCTCCCGTACGGTCTCCAGGTCGTCGGTGACGGTGATCTCCTCCAGCCGCATCGACAGGGCGGTGAGCGGGGTGCGCAGCTGGTGCGAGGCGTCCGCGGCCAGGCGCCGCTCGGCGGTGAGCATGCGGCCGATCCGCTCGGCGCTGGAGTCCAGTACGTCCGCGACCCGGTCCAGCTCGGGGACCCCGTACCGCTTGTGGCGGGGCCGCGGGTCGCCCGATCCGAGGCGCTCGGCCGTCTCGGCGAGGTCGGTCAGCGGGGAGGCCAGCCGGTTGGCCTGGCGCACGGCGAGCAGGACGGCCGCCACGACGGCGAGCAGGGCGACGGCGCCGACCACGGCCAGGGTCCGGCCGACCTCGCGGGTGACGGTGGAGCGGGACTCCTCGACGACGACGGTCTCGCCCTGCTCCCCGCGGGCGGTGCCCCGGATGACGCTGTCGGTGATGTGCGTCCCGATCTCGACCGGCTCCCGGCCGGGGATCGTGATCCGGGCGTACCGGCCGGGGTCGAGCTGTTCGGCGAGCGTGCCGGGGTCGACCGGCTTCTTCTCCAGGACGTCGCTCTCGACGATGCCCACCAGCCGCAGCGCCTCGGACTCGATGCGGTCCTGGGCGCTGCTGGTGATGGTGCGGGTCTCGACGATGACGAGGGAGACCCCGAAGACGGCGATGACGACGAGCACCACGGCGAGCGTGGAGTTGATCAGGCGGCGGCGCATGGGTCAGAGAATGCCCTAGATATGCGGTCCGGGGTGGTTTCAGCTCTTCTCGAAGGTGCTCTCAGCTCTTCTCGAAGCGGAAGCCGACCCCGCGGACGGTGGCGATGTAGCGGGGGTTGGCCGCGTCGTCGCCGAGCTTCTTGCGCAGCCAGGAGATGTGCATGTCGAGGGTCTTGGTGGAGGACCACCAGGTGGTGTCCCAGACCTCGCGCATGAGCTGGTCGCGGGTGACGACCCGGCCCGCGTCGCGGACGAGGACGCGCAGCAGGTCGAACTCCTTCGCCGTGAGCTGGAGCTCTTCCTCGCCCATCCACGCGCGGTGCGATTCGACGTCGATGCGCACCCCGTGGGTGGCCGGGGCCTGGGAGGCCTCGGTGGCGCCGCGCCGCAGGAGGGCCCGGACACGGGCGAGCAGCTCGGCGAGCCGGAAGGGCTTGGTCACGTAGTCGTCGGCGCCGGCGTCCAGGCCCACGACCGTGTCGACCTCGTCGGCGCGGGCGGTGAGGACCAGGATCGGGAACCCGTGGCCCTCGGCGCGCAGCCGGCGGGCGACCTCCAGACCGTCCATGCCCGGCAGGCCCAGGTCCAGCACGACGAGGTCGATGCCGCCCTGCAGTCCCGCGTCCAGGGCGGTGGGGCCGTCCTCCCGGACCTCGACCTCGTACCCTTCCCGGCGCAGGGCGCGGGCCAGGGGTTCCGAGATGGATGCGTCGTCCTCGGCGAGCAGTACACGCGTCATGTGGGTGATGGTAGTCCGCGGCGGGGGAAAGAAGAGGCCCGCCTGCAAGCCCCTCTCTATCTGGGCCCATTAACCCCTCACGGCCTTCGAATGCACCCAGTTGGTTCCACCGGAACCTGTGATCCATATCTCAAGTACTTTCATATGCGGCACTGTCGTGTCGTATGGTGTCGAGACGCCTGATGCACTATCTCCAAGAGACTTTCGAGCCAAAACCAGCCGAAAGTCTCTATTTCTGCCCTGATCGGGCAGGCATTGTTGTCGCACCGCCCGTTCCGGGCAGATGACAGTGAATGACCTATGGGCCGGGCCCTTCGCGCGATGGAGCGCGACGGGGCGTGGATCCCGGTTACGGATGTTCTTTCGTCTTCGCCCCCGCGGAGCGAACCCCCGGGCGTGGGGTCCGGAACACCCGAAGCCGGTACCGGCCACCCCTCACCGGGCGCCGTTGAGCTCACGAAGCCGCGCGTCCCGAGCAAGCAAGGATCGACCATGGCTTCCAGCCTGACGAAGGACTCGGCGGACCCCTCCACCGAGAAGACCTTCTTCGGACACCCCCGTGGCCTGGCCACTCTGTTCATGACCGAGATGTGGGAGCGGTTCTCCTACTACGGCATGCGCGCCCTCCTCGTGTACTACCTGGTCTCGGGCGGCGCCGACGCCGCCACGGGCAGCCAGGGCGGCGGCCTCGCGATGACCGCGGCGACGACCACGGCGATCTACTCCGTGTACGTCTCGATGGTCTACCTCATGGCCATGCCGGGCGGATGGTTCGGTGACCGCGTCTGGGGCGCCCGCAAGACGGTCGCCATCGCCGGCTTCGTGATCATCGCCGGTCACGTGTCGCTGGCCGTGCCGGGCCAGGCGATGTTCTTCGTCGGTCTGATCCTCGTCGCAGCCGGTTCCGGTCTGCTGAAGGCCAACATCTCCACGATGGTCGGCCACCTGTACGACGGTCCCGAGGACCCGCGCCGCGACGGTGGCTTCACGCTCTTCTACATCGGCATCAACCTCGGTGCCTTCGTCGCCCCGCTGGTCGTCGGTACGGTCGGCAAGGAGCACAACTGGCACCTGGGCTTCGCGCTCGCCGCCGTCGGCATGGCGCTGGGCCTCACCCAGTTCCTGCTTGGCACCAAGCACCTGAGCCCGAAGAGCAGCCTGGTCCCGAACCCGCTGACGCCGCAGGAGCGCAAGGCCGTCCTCACCAAGGTCGCCCTCGCCGTTCTGGGTGTCGCCGTCTTCTACGGCGCCGTGGTCGCCCTCGGTGCCTACACGCTGAACTGGGCCCTGGTCCCGCTGACGCTGGCCGGCCTGTTCATCCCGATCGCCGTGCTGACGCGCATCAAGCGCGACAAGGACCTGTCGGTCACCGAGCAGTCGAAGATGACCGCGTACATCTTCTTCTTCATCGCCGCCGCCGTCTTCTGGATGATCTACGACCAGGGTGGCTCCACGCTGTCGCTGTTTGCGGACGACAAGACCGCCGACACCGTCTTCGGCCTCGGCTTCTCGGCCACCTGGTACCAGTCGCTGAACCCGCTGTTCGTGATGGCCCTGGCACCGGTCTTCGCCTGGCTGTGGCTGTGGCTGGCGCGCAAGAACCAGGAGCCGAACACCATCGTGAAGTTCGCGATGGGTCTGGTCCTGGTCGGCGCCTCGTTCTTCGTCTTCATCGTCCCGATGAACATGGCGGGCGGCGACGTCAAGGTCTCCCCGATGTGGCTCGTCTCGATCTACATGATCCAGACCATCGGTGAGCTGTGCGTCTCCCCGGTCGGCCTCTCCGTCACCACGAAGATGGCTCCCCAGAAGTACGCCTCCCAGATGATGGGCGTCTGGTTCCTCGCGGTCACCGCCGGTGACTGCATCACCAGCCTGCTCTCCATCGCCAAGGTGGACCTGAACGGCACCTGGATCATCGGCTTCGAGGCCTTGGCCGCCGTGATCGCGGGCATCGCGGTCTACTCGTACCGCAAGAAGGTCCAGTCCCTGATGGGCAGCGTCCACTGACGCGTCCGACCTCGCGGAACGGCCCGGCACACCGAAAGGTGTGCCGGGCCGTTCCGTCGTTGCGGGTGGGGCCTACCGCTGGCCGCGCAGGCGGCGCCACGGGGTGAAGGTGAAGACCGCGGCGCCGAGCAGCATGACCGTGCCGGCGACCAGGGCCAGGGCCTTGATGCCGCCGTCGTCCGATGCTCCGGTCTGGGCGAGGCCGCCCGAGGTGCTGCCCGAGGTGCCCGAGCTGCTCCCGCCCGAGGTGCCGGAGCCGCCGGGCTGGGCGGCGGTGTCGAGCGTGAGCGACACCGCGCTGGTGGTCGCGGCGCAGGGCACCACGATCGGGGCGGCGCCCGGGGCCATGACCACGTTGATCGTCAGCTGGCCCGGGGTCAGCGTGGTCTTGCCGGTCTTGCCCGGCTTGTAGGTGCCGGTCATGTCGTTGAGGCTGACCGGCGAGCCGGCCTTGATCGCCTCGGCGTTGGCCGGACCGCCGACCTTGACGGTGCCGCTGTCGGCGCCGCCCAGCTTGATGTCCATCTGGGGCTTGAGGGCTCCCGCCGGAAGGTCCGCGGGGCTGTTCATCACGCCCTTGGCGGTCGTGGCGGTCAGGTCGTAGCTGCCGCCGTTCTTCTTCGCGTTGATCGTCACCTTGCCCTTGAGCGGGCCTCCGGGGATGAAGGCCCCGCAGTCGAAGGTGACGTCCACGGTCTGGCCCGGGAAGTCGGTCTGGCCCCCGCCGGACGGGGAGGGTGCGGGGCTGGTGGGCGGAGCCGTCGTGGGCGGCGGGGTGGTCGGTGGCTTGCTGGTGGGCGGCGGGCTCGTGGGCGGCTTGCTGGTCGGCGGCGGGGTGGTCGGCGGGGTGGTGCCGCCGCCGGCCGTCACCTCCAGTTCCAGGGACGGCTTGGGGCTGTTGCCCGGGGTGCAGGTGGAGGTGGTGCCCATCGCCTTGATCAGCAGGACACCGGCGGTGAAGGTGACCTTGCCGGACTTCTTGGGCGTGTACGTGCCCGACAGGTCGCTGATCTTGATGGGCGTGTTGGCCGGGATGGGCTCGGGGTTGGCCGGGCCGGTGACATCGACCGTCCCGGCGTCCACGCCACCCAGGACGATCTTCGCGCTCGGGGTCATCGCGCCCGCGCCGAGCTCGATCGGGCTGGAGGAGACGCCCTTCTGGAAGGACATCGTCAGCTTGTACCCGCTGCCCTCCTTGACGGCCTTGATGTCGATCGGCGAGACCGCCGACTTGTCCCCGATCGGCGTCTTGCAGTCGTACTTCACGTCGACCACGTCCGCCTGAGCCGGCGTGGCCCCCATGGCGATGCCCGCGCCGCCGAGCAGCAGCGCGACCGCGGCCGCGCTCGCCCTCCGTTGGGTTTTCACTGAAGTCCCTTCGTCGTCGGACTGTTCTCAGACGGTGCGGACGTCTGTGGTGCAGGTGCTTCTGTTTCCTGTGGCCCCGGCGCGCTGTCCGGGGTGAACCACGGCAGTGCCGCCGTGGTGGTCTGTGGGGGTTCGGCCGGCGGGGCGGAGCGGGCCAGCGGTCCTCGTACGGGACCCCGCGCGGGCCCCCGTACCGCCGGGATCCGGGGCAGCCGGGCGGTCACCGCCGCCGCCGGGTCGGGCTGCGGGCGGTAGCCGCGGTGGCGGCCCCCGCTCACCGAAAGTCCCGTCCGGGGGCGGACCTTGTCGACGACGGCCATGCCGATCCGGAAGATCCCGGCCGGGATCACCAGCAGGAGCAGGCCCCAGAACAGCAGCACCCCGTACGGGCGGGCCACGCCCCAGGGCTGCGTGGCCAGGACCGTCTCCCCGTACTTGAGGGAGAGGGTGTAGTCGCCGTGGGCGCCGGCCGACAGGGTGGCGTCGAGGGCGACCTCCGCCTTGCCGCCGGGCGGGATGGTGCCCTTCCAGCGGACCTCTTCCCAGGTCGGCGCGAACACCCCGTGGGCGGTGCCGAGCTGGAAGACCGGGTCCTTGACCGCGGCGGAGCCGAGATTGCCCACGGTGACCGTGAACTTCCGGCCGGGCGGGGCCCCGAACCAGGTCAGCACCCCGTCCTCCCCCTTGAGCTGCACCCCGGTGAGCAGGGCGAGCCGGGCCGTGCCGCCCTCGGCGGGCAGGTCGGCCACCGGGTGGTCGGTGATCTTCAGCGGGGCCCCGACGGTGGACTGGTCCCCGTTGACGGAGGTCACGTTGACCACGCAGGGGCAGGGCTTGGGCGGGCCGACCACCGGGAGCTGCGCGGAGAAGTGCCCGTCGTCGGCGACCGAGACGGCCACGCCGTCGGCGTTGGCGCAGCTGTTGGTGCCGCCGATCATGTTCTGCCCGCAGACCAGCAGCATCACCATGGTCTTGGCCCGCCAGCCCGTTCCGGTGACGGCTATCTCCGTGCCCTTGGCGGCTTCCTTGAGCGAGAGGGCCACGGCAGGTTTGGGCCCGTCGTCCGCGGCGGCCGGGGCCGCCGTGAACAGCGCCAGCGCGCACACCACCAGCCCCGCCGCCAGCCCCGCGCGTCCCGCGGCGACCAGGGCCCTGACCTTGCCGCCGTGTCTCCCACCGGCCTTGGCGCTCACCTGGGTGCTCCCGTCAACTCGTGTTCCGGCGCTGGGGCTTCTTCGGGTACGGCGCTCCCGTGCGGTGCGGGCCCGGACCCGGTCCCGTCGCCGGACCGGATCCGCCGCTTGCGTTCCAGGAGCAGCGCGGCCGCCGCGACGGCGCCGAGGCCCAGCAGCCCGAGGCCGGTCGCGCCCGCGATGCCCCAGGGCACGAACCAGGCCGAGGTGCTCCCCGTGGCGCGGGCGCCGCCGGGGGCCGTGACGGTGAGGGTCAAGGCGACCCGGTCGAACACGGGCGCACCGGGCCAGGGTTCGGTCAGCTCGACGCGCTGGCCGGGCAGCACCTCGACCGGCAGGGTGCGGATGCTGCGGCCCGCGACCTTGCCGAGGGCTCCCTCGGCGCTGATGGCGAGCTCGGGGGCGAGGGCCACGTTGCCGCGGTTGACCAGCGTGTACGCGACGCGCGCGGTCGCGCCCTTGCCCCGTACGGAGACGTCCTCGACCGTGAGCGCCGCCAGCGCCGGGCCGCCGACGCGCAGGTGGACCCGTACGCCCACCTCGCGGCCGGACTCGGTGGCGACGACGGCGGCCGGGTGGTCCCCGGGCGGGGAGCCGGGCGGCACGGTGACGGTGAAGGGGACCACGGCGCGGGTGTGCGCCGGGACCTTGACCGTGGTGCCCGCGCCGAAGCTGATCCACAGGCCCGCGCCGGTGGACTCCCTGGCGGAGCGCACGGCGAAGGCGCCGGCCGCCGTGTTGTAGGCGTCGGCGCCCCGCAGGGTGATGGTGTGCTCCTGGTCGCTGGTGTTGGCCAGGGCGAGGCGGTCCTCCAGCACCGTGCCGGAGGTACCCGCGGCGTAGAAGAACGGGCGGGCCCCGGACTTCGCCGTCGCCGGTGCGCTCCCGGCGACGGGCTCGGCGGTCCAGCCGGGCTCGTCGGCGGCGGCCGGGGCCGCCATCGTGCAGGAGAGCACGGCGGCGGCCACGGCGGCGAGGGCGGCGCGGAGGAGCCCGCCGGGCCTTCGGGGCGAGTGGAGCACGGACATGACCGGGTGCGCTCCGTTCAGGACCGGGCCCGCTGGCCGCGCCGGGTCAGCCAGAGCACGCCGGCCGCGCCGGAGAGGAGCACGGTGGCGCCGAGGGTTCCGAGGGCGATGGCGGAGTCCTCGGGGCCGGTCTGCGGGAGGCTGTCCCCGGTCGATCCGGTCGATCCGGTGGAGCCGGTGGAGCCGGTCGAGCCGGTCGCGCTGCCGCCTCCGGGGGCCGTCACGTCGAGTTCCAGGGACGGCTTGGGGCTGTTGCCCGGGGTGCAGGTGGTGGTCGTACCCATCGCCTTGATCGTGAGCACGCCGGCGGTGAGGTTGACCTTGCCGGACTTCTTGGGCGTGTACGTGCCCGAGAGGTCGCTGATCTTGATGGGGGTGTTGGCCGGAACGGCCTCGGAGTTGGGCGGACCGGAGACCGGTACCGACACCTTCTCCGCGCCGTCGACCATGATCACGGCACTGGGCGTCATCGCGCCCTTGCCGAGCTCGATGGGGCTGGAGGAGACGCCCTTCTGGAAGGACATCGTCAGCTTGTACCCGCTGCCCTCCTTGACTCCTTTGATCTCGATCGGCGAGACCGCCGATTTGTCCCCGATGGGGGTCTTGCAGTCGTACTGGACGTCGACAACGGCCGCATGGGCTGCAGGGGCGGCCAGCAGTACCGCCGCCCCCGCCAGCGCGGAGGCCAGCGCGAGCGCGGTGGAGCGTTTCCGGTCGGACACCTTCGTCTTCCCCTCGAACCTTGGGCCACAAGTTACTGACGGCACATCAGATTGGTGGCTCAAGGTAGCCCCGGGGCCTTACGGAGGGAAGACAAAGGACAGCGCCGTATCAACAGCCCGTCCACAGGCGGTGCATGGGCCGCCCACGGACCCCCCGGACGCCGCGGTCCGCACCCGGGGGCGGTCTGCGGCGTCCGGATTCAGGCTGTTTCAGGCCGTCTTGAGGCCCTTCTGCCAGACGGCCGAGACCAGCGGAACACCCGGCCGGTAGGCGAGGTGGACATGGCTGGGGGCGTCCAGCAGGGCCAGGTCGGCGCGGGCGCCGGGGGTCAGGACGCCGATGTCGGCGCGGCGCAGGGCGCGGGCGCCGCCGGCGGTGGCGGACCACAGGGCCTCGTCCGGGGTCATCCCCATGTCGCGGACGGCGAGGGCGATGCAGAACGGCATCGAACTCGTGTAGGAGGAGCCCGGGTTGCAGTCCGTCGACAGCGCCACCGTGACCCCCGCGTCGAGGAGCCGGCGGGCATCGGGCCACTGCGCGCGGGTGGAGAACTCCGCACCGGGCAGCAGGGTGGCGACGGTCGTGCCGGCCGCCTGGGCGAGGGCGTCGACGTCGGCGTCGGTGAGGTGGGTGCAGTGGTCGGCGGAAGCGGCTTCGAGCTCGACGGCGAGCTGTACGCCGGGGCCGTGGGAGAGCTGGTTGGCGTGGACGCGCGGGATCAGCCCGGCGGCGGCCCCGGCGGTGAGGATCGCACGGGCCTGGTCGCCGTCGAAGGCACCCTTCTCGCAGAACACGTCCACCCAGCGGGCGTACGGGGCGCAGGCGGTCAGCATCTCGCCGGTGACGAGGTCCACGTAGCCCCCCGGGTCGTCGGCGTAGTCCGGGGAGACGATGTGCGCGCCGAGGTAGGTGACCTCCTCGGTGTGCGCGGCGGCGATGCGGAGTGCTCGTGCCTCGTCCTGGACCGTGAGGCCGTAGCCGGACTTGGTCTCGAAGGTGGTGGTGCCCTGGCGGCGGGCCTCGTGGAGGTGGCGCACCAGGTTCGCTTCGAGCGCGGCGTCGGAGGCGGCGCGGGTGGCGGCGACGGTGGTGCGGATGCCGCCGGCGGAGTAGCTGTGGCCGGACATGCGGGCGTTGAACTCGGCGGTGCGGTCGCCCGCGAAGACGAGGTGGGAGTGGGAGTCGACGAAGCCGGGGATGAGCGCCCGGCCCTGCGCGTCGAACGCCTCGTCGGCGGGCGGGGCCTTGTCGGCGGGGCCGACCCAGGCGATGCGGTCACCGTCGATGACCACGGCCGCGTCCTGGATCAAGCCGAGGGGGGTGCCGTCGCCCAGTGCGGGGTCGTTGGTGACGAGGCTGCCGATGTTGGTGATGGTTGTGGTGGTCATGAGTTGCCGTCCTCGGGGTGGGGGAAGGCCCGCCGCAGGCGGAGTGGTCAGCCGCGGAGGGCGGCGATGGTGGTGGCCAGGGCGGACGGGACGTCCGCCACCTGGGTGTGGGCTCCGTCGCGGACGATGTGGCGGCCGCCCACCACCGTGTGCCGGACATCGGCGGCGGAAGCGGCGAAGACGGCCGTCTCCGCGCCGAGGCGGGGCAGCGCCCCGGCCGTGCGGACGGAGTCCAGGGCGATGGTCGTGAAGTCCGCCAGGGCTCCCGCCTCCAGGCGGCCCGCCTCGGACCAGCCCAGCGCCGCGTGCCCGTCCTCCGTGGCGGCGGTGAGCAGGGCGTTCGCCGTCCAGTGGCCGCGGGTCCGGCTGCTCAGGCGCTCGTTCAGCTCCATCGCCCGCGCCTCTTCGAGCAGGTCGATCACCGCGTGGCTGTCGCTGCCCAGCGAGAGCGGACTGCCCGCGCGCTGGAGGCGTACCGCCGGCCCGATGCCGTCGGCGAGGTCGCGTTCGGTGGTGGGGCACATGCAGGTGCCGGTGGTGGTGGAGCCCAGGAGCGCGATGTCCGCGTCGGTGAGGTGCGTGTTGTGCACCCCCGTGGTGCGCGGACCGAGCACCCCGTGCTCGGCGAGCAGTTGGGTCGGGGTGCGGCCGTGGGCCGCCAGGCAGGCGTCGTTCTCGGCGGTCTGCTCCGAGAGGTGGACGTGCAGCGGGGCCCGGCGTTCGGACGCCCAGGCGGCGACGGTGGCGAGCTGCCCCGCCGGTACCGCGCGGACCGAGTGGATCGCGGCGCCGATCAGGGCGTGTTCGCGGGGCTTGAGGGCCGAGACCCGCTCGGCCCAGGCGTCCGCGGTGCCGTCGGAGAAGCGCAGCTGGTGGGGGTTGGGTGCTTCTCCGAAGCCCGCCGCCAGGTACGCCGTGTCCAGCAGGGTGATCCGGATGCCGGCCTCGGCGGCGGCCGCGATCAGGGCCTCGCCCATGGCGTTGGGGTCGGCGTACGGGACTCCGCCGGGGGCGTGGTGGACGTAGTGGAACTCGCCCACCGCGGTGATGCCGGCCAGCGCCATCTCGGCGTAGACGGCGCGGGCGAGCGCGAAGTAGCTGTCGGGGGTGAGGTTCAGGGCGACCTTGTACATGAAGTCGCGCCAGGTCCAGAAGGTGCCCGAGCCGACCTGGACCGTCGAGCGCAGGGCCCGGTGGAAGGCGTGGCTGTGCGCGTTGGCCAGGCCCGGGACCGTCAGGCCGCGCAGGACCTCCGCTCCCGGGGGCGGGGTCTCGACCCCGGTCCGCAGGGCGGAGATCCGCCCGTCGTCTGCTTCCGCGGCGGAGCCGCTCGTGGACACGTCCAGGGCTACGCCCGGCTCGACATGGGTGCCGAGCCAGGCGTGCTCCAGCCAGTACGTCTTCAGCGGCACGCGAGGCCTTCCAGTACGTCGGCGAGGGCGAGGACGCCCGCCACGCAGTCGTCCTCGGCGGCGAACTCCCGCGGGGAGTGCGAGACCCCGGTGGGGTTGCGCACGAACAGCATGGCGGTCGGGACGGCCGCCGAGAGGATCCCGGCGTCGTGTCCCGCACCCGTGCCGAGCACGGGGACGGACCCGCCGAGGATCCGGTTCATCTCCTCGCGCAGGGCGTGCTCGAACTCGACGACCGGGGTGAAGGATTCCCGGACCACGTCCAGGTCGATCCCCTCCGCGTCCGCGCGCTCGCGGGCGGCCTTCTCGATCGCGGTCACGACCGTGTCGAGGGTGGCCTGGTCGGCGGCGCGGGAGTCGAGCCAGCCGCGTACGAGGGAGGGGATGGCGTTGACCCCGTTGGGCTCGACGGCGATCTTCCCGAAGGTGGCCACGGCCCCGGCGAGGGCCGCCTCGGCGCGCGCCGCGAGCACGGTCTGCGCGTACGTGAGCATCGGGTCGCGGCGGTCGGACAGCCGGGTGGTGCCGGCGTGGTTGGCCTCGCCGCGGAAGTCGAAGCGCCAGCGGCCGTGCGGCCAGATCGCGGAGGCGATGCCGACCCGGTCCCCGGAGAGGTCGAGGGCGCGGCCCTGTTCCACGTGCAGTTCGACGAAGGCGCCGATGCGGGCGAGGCGTTCGGGGTCGGCGCCGATGGTCTCGGGGTCGTAGCCGGCCGCCTCCATGGCGCGGGGCAGGCTGACGCCGTCCGCGTCGCGGAGCTCGTACGCCTTCTCCTTGGTCAGCTGCCCGGCGCTGAGCCGGGAGCCGACGCAGGCGAGGCCGAAGCGGGCCCCTTCCTCGTCGCCGAAGTTGGTGATGGCCAGGGGCCTGGAGAACTCCGCTCCCCTCCTGCGGAGTTCGTCCAGGGCCGCGAAGGAGGACACCACCCCGAGGGGGCCGTCGAAGGCCCCGCCGTCGGGGACGGAGTCCAGGTGGGAGCCGGTGACGACGGCGTCACCGGCCAGGGGGTCGCCGAGCCAGGCCCACTGGTTGCCGTTGCGGTCGGTCTCGTACGCGAGCCCGCGCGCTTCCGCCTGCGCCTGGAACCAGGTCCGGCAGTCGGCGTCGGCGCCGGTCCAGGCGTGGCGGCGGTACCCGCCGGAGTCCGCGTGGCGGCCGATGGGCCGGAGCTCGGCCCACATGGAGTGGAACGAGGCTCCGGCGGCGGCGTCCTGGGTCACGCCGAGTCGCCTTCGCGCATCGGGATGCGGACGCCGCGCTCGTCGGCGACCGTCTCGGCGATGTCGTAGCCGGCGTCGACGTGGCGGATGACGCCCATGCCCGGGTCGTTGGTCAGGACGCGGCGGATCTTCTCGCCCGCGAGCTTCGTGCCGTCGGCGACCGTGACCTGGCCCGCGTGGATGGAGCGGCCCATGCCGACGCCGCCGCCGTGGTGGATGGAGACCCAGGAGGCGCCGGAGGCCACGTTGACCATGGCGTTGAGCAGCGGCCAGTCGGCGATCGCGTCGGAGCCGTCGAGCATGGCCTCGGTCTCGCGGTACGGGGAGGCCACCGAGCCGCAGTCCAGGTGGTCGCGGCCGATGACGAGGGGGGCGGCGAGGGTGCCGTCGGCGACCATCTCGTTGAAGCGCTCGCCGGCCTTGTCGCGCTCGCCGTAGCCGAGCCAGCAGATGCGGGCGGGCAGTCCCTGGAAGTGGACGCGCTCGCCGGCCATCTTGATCCAGCGGTGCAGGGACTCGTTCTCGGGGAAGAGCTCCAGCATCGCCTTGTCGGTCTTGTGGATGTCCGAGGCCTCACCGGACAGGGCCGCCCAGCGGAACGGGCCCTTGCCCTCGCAGAAGAGGGGGCGGATGTAGGCGGGGACGAAGCCGGGGAAGGCGAAGGCGCGGTCGTAGCCGGCGAGCTGGGCCTCGCCGCGGATGGAGTTGCCGTAGTCGAAGACCTCGGCGCCCGCGTCCATGAAGCCGACCATGGCCTCGACGTGCGTGGCCATGGACTCGCGGGCGCGGGTGGTGAAGCCCGCCGGGTCCTTGGCCGCGTAGTCGGCCATGTCGTCGAAGTCGACGCCGACCGGCAGGTACGCGAGCGGGTCGTGGGCCGAGGTCTGGTCGGTCACGATGTCGATCGGGGCGCCCTCGGCCAGCATCTGCGGGAGCAGATCGGCGGCGTTGCCGAGCAGGCCGATGGAGAGCGGCTTGCGGGCGTCGCGGGCCTCGACGGCGAGCTGGAGGGCGTGGCGCAGGTTGTCGGCCTTGACGTCCAGGTAGCGGTGCTCGATGCGGCGGTCGATCGCACGCGGGTCCACGTCGATGCAGATGGCGACGCCGTCGTTCATCGTCACGGCCAGGGGCTGGGCGCCGCCCATGCCGCCGAGGCCGGCGGTGAGGGTGATGGTGCCGGCCAGGGTGCCGTTGAACTTCTTCGCGGCGACGGCGGCGAAGGTCTCGTAGGTGCCCTGCAGGATGCCCTGGGTGCCGATGTAGATCCACGAACCGGCCGTCATCTGGCCGTACATGGTCAGGCCCAGGTTCTCCAGGCGGCGGAACTCCTCCCAGTTGGCCCAGTCGCCGACCAGGTTGGAGTTCGCGAGCAGCACGCGCGGCGCCCACTCGTGGGTCTGCATCACGCCGACCGGGCGGCCGGACTGGACGAGCATCGTCTCGTCCTGCTTGAGGGTCTGGAGGGTGCGGACCATGGCGTCGTACGAGCGCCAGTCACGGGCGGCCTTGCCGGTGCCGCCGTAGACGACGAGCTTGTCGGGGTGCTCGGCGACCTCGGGGTCGAGGTTGTTCTGGAGCATCCGCAGCGCGGCCTCCTGCTGCCATCCCAGGGTGCTCAGCTCGGTACCTCGCGCGGCACGTACGGGGCGGGGTCCTGACATGGCGGTGCCTCCTCCGTTGTTGGTCTATCTATTCACATCCTTGCGTCCTGAATAGATTCAGTCAACAGCTGCGGGTGGACGCGCCGGATGATGGGATGGCGGACATGGCAGTCGACGCACACGCGCACGCCGCCGGAGGCTCCGCCGAGGACGGCCCGGGAGCCACCGCCGAGGACGCCGCCGAGCACTCCGCCGAGGACTCCGCCCGGCGACGGGACCTGGCCGTACGGGCCGCCGTGGAGCAGGGCCTGATCGACGAGGACGCACCCCTCGTGTGCCTGCTCGACACGGCCGGCATCCGCGCCTCCGCCGCCGCTCTGACCGGCGCCTTCGCGCGGGCCCTCGCCCCCGGCACCCCCGTCCTGCACGCCTTCGCCGTCAAGGCGGCCCCGCTCGTCCCGGTGCTGCGGCTGCTCGCCGACGCCGGGCTCGGCTGCGAGGTGGCCAGCCCCGGCGAGCTGGCCCTGGCCCGCGCCGCCGGGGTGGCGCCGGAGCGCATCGTCCTCGACTCCCCCGCGAAGACGGCCGCCGAGCTGCGGGAGGCCCTCGCCCTGGGCGTCGCCCTGAACGCCGACAACCGCCAGGAGCTCGAACGGCTCGACGCGCTCGTCGCAGCGGCGGCCACCGCTTCCCCGATCGGCGTACGGATCAACACCCAGACCGGCGCCGGCACCATCGACGCCCTGTCCACCGCCACGGCCACCTCGAAGTTCGGCATCGCACTGCGCGATCCGGGCGCGCGCGAGTGGCTCGTACGGGCCTACCTGGACCGGCCCTGGCTCACCCGGCTGCACACCCACTCGGGCTCCCAGGGGGTGCCGCTGGCGCTGATCGCCGAAGGGGTGCGGGAGCTGTACGCACTGGCCGAGGAGATCAACGCGGCGGCCGGGCGGCGGCAGGTCGACACCCTGGACATCGGCGGCGGGCTGCCGGTGAACTTCACCTCGGACGCGACCACCCCCACCTACGCGGAGTACGTGAGCGCGCTGCGCTCGGCCGTCCCCGGGCTCTTCTCGGGGGCGTACGGGCTGGTCACGGAGTTCGGCCGTTCCCTGACGGCCAAACACGGGCTGGTGCTCTCGAGGGTGGAGTACACGAAGACCACCGGTGGGCGGGCGATCGCGCTCACGCACGCGGGGGTCCAAGTGGCCACCCGAACGGTGTACGCCCCTGCGGCCTGGCCGGTGCGGATCCTGCCGTACTCCGCGAAGGGGGCTCCGCTGACCGGGCCCCTCGTCGCCCAGGACATCGCCGGGCCGGCGTGCTTCGCGGGCGACCTGCTGGCGGCGGCGCGGGAGCTGCCGCTGCTGGCCCCGGGGGACCTGGTCTGCGTGCCCGACACGGGGGCGTACGCCTTCACCGCGCACTACGGCTACAATAGCCTGCCCCGACCGGCGGTGCACGGCTTCACGGTGCCCCCCTCGGGCAAGGTCCGCTTCACCCTGGCCCGTCCGGCCCAGCCGGTGTCAACCATCCCGGCGGAAGCCGGCGCAGCCACCCCGGACGCCCTCCTCTGACACCCCGGGCCTACTCCACGAACAGCCCGCGCGCCGCGGCCCGCGCGTCGAAGGCCTCCAGCCGCGCCTGCGCGTCCGGCAGGGCGTCCGCCATCGCCTCCAGCAGCACCCGCCCCAGCAGCATCGGCGCGCACGCCGTGTCGAAGGCCAGGCCGGTGCCGACGGGCGCCGGGATCAGCAGGTCGGAGTGGCGGGCCACCGGCGCGAAGGCCGAGTCGGCGACCGTGACCACCGTCAGCCCGGCCGCCCGCGCGTGCTCCAGCGCCTCGGCGACCTCCTTCGGATGGCGGGGCAGCGCGAAGCACAGCAGGGCCGAGGCCCCGGCGCCCGCGGCCGCGTCGATCCGGTCGGCGAGCATCGAGCCGCCCTCGTCGAGCAGCCGGACGTCCGGATGGACCTTCGCGGCGAAGTACGCGAACCCGCGCGCCTGCGAGGAGGCCGCGCGCAGCCCCAGTACGGGCAGCGGGCTCGACCCGGCCAGCAGCCGCCCCGCCTCCCGCACCGGCGCCGGGTCGGCGAGCATCGCGGAGAGCTGCCGCAGGTTCTCGATCTCGCCCTGCACGGCCTGCTGGTACTCGTTGTACGCGTCCTCTTCCCCGCCCGCGGCCCGCTCGGCGGGGGCCACTTCGCGCAGGTGCCGGCGCAGCGCGGGATAGCCGTCGAAGCCCAGGGCCACCGCGAACCGGGTCACCGACGGCTGGCTCACCCCGGCCAGCTCGGCGAGCTCCACGCTCGACAGGAACGGCACCTCCGCCGCGCCGCGCACCATGCAGTGCGCGATCCGCCGCTGGGTCGGCGTCAGCCGGTGCCCCTCGAACAGCTTCTGCAGCCGGGCCGCAGGGCTCTCGCTCATCCCGTTCCCCTCCGTCCCGTCCACCCGGCGGCCGGGCGGCCGCCGACGGGATATTCAGTCACCGAGCACTCTGCATGCGGCTATGCAGGACGGCAACCCGATCCCGTCATCCGAGACCTCCCGGAGCCTGCGCGCACCCCGATCAATTCGCTTGACCGGCCCACGGACGGCGCTTGATCCTCAAGGGCCGACCGCCGAGATCCACCCGGTCAACACCCACCGAATTCAAGTGAATTGGCCCTCATGGTGTCTTCGTCCGTCTCCGCTCCACCACTGCCCGGAACCCGCCTGTGGACCAAGAACTTCGGCTTGTTCTTCACCGCCCGCATCGTGTCGATGCTGGGCGACATGATGATGCCGGTCGCCCTGGCCGTCGCCATGATCTCGCTCGGCTACGGGGTGAGCGGCATCGGGTACGCGCTGGGCGCCTGGATGGGGTCCTTCGCCCTCTTCATCGTCTTCGGCGGGGTGATCGCGGACCGCTTCCACCCCCTGCCGCAGATGATCGGCGCCGACGCGGTCCGGTGCGTGGCGCAGGGCTCCTTCGCCGTCTACCTCTGGCTCGGCCACCCCACCCTGTGGTTCGTCATCGGAGGGTCGGTCCTCGGCGGCATCGCCACCGCGATGTTCCAGCCGGGCACCGCCAGCCTCGTCCCCCAGGTCTCCACCGACCCCACCCAGGCCAACGGGGTGCTGCGGGTGAGCCAGGGGATGGCCACGATGGCCGGGCCGGCGCTCGCCGGCGTCCTGGTCGCCGCCACCTCGACGGCCTGGGTGTTCGTGATCGACGCAGCCACCTTCGCGATCAGCGGGGTCTGCCTGCTCGCGCTGCGGCTCCCCCGCTTCGCACCCGACCGCTCGCAGTCCACCCTCACGAACCTGCGGGAGGGCTGGGACGAGTTCCGCTCCAGGTCCTGGCTGTGGGCGGTGATCCTGATCTGGTGGGTGCTCGGCGTCTTCGTCTGGGGGCCGCTCACCCCGCTCGGCGCGGCCTCGATCATCGCCGAGCACGGCAAGGCCGCCTTCGGGTACGCGGAGGGCGCCTTCGGGGCCGGCTGCGTCCTCGGCGGGCTCGTCGCGATCCGGATCCGCCCGGCCCGCCCGCTGCTCGGCGGCGGCTTCGCGATGTTCCTGTTCCCGATGATGCCGCTGGCCGCGGCCCTGGTCCCGGCCCTGCCGCTGCTCATGCTCGGCTACGCGATCAGCGGTGTGGGCTGGGCGTTCTGGGGCGTCCAGTGGTCCACCACGGTGCAGACCCAGATCCCCGAGGACCGGCTCAACCGCGTGACGGCGTACGAGGTGGGCGGTTCGATCCTCGCCATCCCGCTCGGCCAGGTCCTCTCGGGCCCGGTGAGCGGCCTCGTCGGCGTCCGCCCGCTCCTGCTGGCCGGCGCCGCGATCAGCCTCGGCTGCGCCCTCGCCCTCGTCGTCGTCCGCCCGGTCCGCAGGCTCGTGCGGCGCGATACGGGGGCTAGCCCCAGTGTCGGGAAGGACGGGGGCTCCTAGGGTGACGGGATGGAGTCGCAGGAGCTGAAGAAGGAACTCTCCGCCACGCTCGACGCCCGGCGGGAGCTGGGGGCGGAGTACGAGGCCGCGCTGGTGGACTCGTTCGTGGAGAAGGTCGACACGCAGGTGCGCCGGCGCCTCGCGGAGGAGCGGCTCTCCGCAGCCCGCGGTACCCATCCGAGCGCGGCGGACTCCCCGGACGGCAACTTCGGCGAGCGCTTCGGCTTCGCGATCATCACCTTGGTGCTGGCGATCCCGCTCTCCGCGATCGGCGCCGCCCAGGCCCATCTCAGCGGTCTGGTCGTCGCCTGGCTCGGCATCCTGGGCGTCAACTACGTCCACGCGGCGAAGTTCCGCCGCCGCCACACGGGCGAGCGCGGTACCGACGCGCTGGACTGACGGGCAGGCAGCAGGGGCGGCGGCCGGAAGGGCCCGCGGGCGCCCGCGCACGTGTTTATGCGCGGGGACCGCCGCACCCCGGTTTCCCGGGGGCGGGACGACGGCGGTCCCCGCGCAGGACACGGGCCGGGTCAGGGCCGTCCGCGCGTCCGTGGCGTCCAACGCGGTCCGGGAGCCGCTCCGGAGGTGCGAAGACGCCGTTCGTGGTGCCGGCCGGGTCCCGGTTTCCCGGGCTTCCCTGCCGACAACCACCACTGTGCCGGAGCCTTGTTAAGCGGGTGCTGCCGTCACGTGTCGGGCCCGTACCGTTTGCGCGTCGCCCGCGCGCGGACCCGTACGGGCCGTACCGGCCGTACGGGTCCTGCGACTTCGGGCTACTTGGCGCCCTTGGCCAGGAACGCCAGCAGGTCCTGACGGCTCACCACACCGGTCGGCTTGCCCTCGACCAGCACGATCGCCGCGTCGGCCTCGCCGAGCACCGCCATCAGCTCGGAGACCGGCTCGCCCGAGCCGACCTGCGGCAGCGGAGCGCTCATGTGCTTCTCCAGCGGGTCGCCGAGGGAGGCGCGCTGCGCGAACAGAGCCGCCAGCAGCTCCTTCTCGACCACGGAGCCGATGACCTCGGCCGCCATCACGTCGGGGTGACCGGCGCCCGGCTTGACGATCGGCATCTGCGAGACGCCGTACTCGCGCAGCACCTCGATGGCCTCGCCGACGGTCTCCTCGGGGTGCATGTGGACCAGGGAGGGGATGCCGCCCGCCTTGTCCGCGAGCACGTCCCGGATGCGGGCCGACGGGCCCGCGTCCTCCAGGAAGCCGTGTCCGGCCATCCACTCGTCGTTGAAGATCTTGCTGATGTAGCCGCGGCCGCTGTCCGGGAGCAGGACGACGACCACGTCGTCCGGGCCGAGGCCCTCGGCCGCCCGCAGCGCGGCGACGACCGCCATGCCGCAGGAGCCGCCGACGAGCAGGCCCTCCTCCTTGGCGAGGCGGCGGGTCATCTGGAAGGAGTCCTTGTCGGACACCGCGATGATCTCGTCGGTCACGTTCGGGTCGTAGGCGGTGGGCCAGAAGTCCTCGCCGACGCCCTCGACGAGGTACGGGCGGCCCGAGCCGCCGGAGTAGACCGAGCCCTCGGGGTCCGCGCCGATGATCTTCACGCGGCCGTCGGAGGCCTCCTTGAGGTACCGGCCGGTGCCCGAGATCGTGCCGCCCGTGCCGACGCCGGCGACGAAGTGGGTGATCTTCCCGGCGGTCTGCTCCCAGAGCTCGGGGCCGGTGGTCTCGTAGTGCGAGCGCGAGTTGTTCGGGTTGCTGTACTGGTCGGGCTTCCAGGCGCCCGGGGTCTCGCGCACGAGGCGGTCGGACACGTTGTAGTACGAGTCCGGGTGCTCGGGGTCGACGGCGGTCGGGCAGACCACGACCTCGGCGCCGTACGCACGCATGACGTTGATCTTGTCAGCCGAGACCTTGTCGGGGCAGACGAAGATGCACTTGTAGCCCTTCTGCTGGGCCACGATGGCGAGTCCTACACCCGTGTTGCCGCTCGTGGGCTCCACGATGGTGCCGCCGGGCTTGAGTGCTCCGCTCTGTTCGGCGGCCTCGATCATCCTGACGGCGATCCGGTCCTTCACGGATCCGCCGGGATTGAAGTACTCGACCTTGGCAAGGACGGTGGCCTGAAGGCCTTCGGTCACACGGTTGAGCTTCACCAGCGGGGTGTTGCCGACGAGGCTGATCATCGAGTCGTGGAATTGCACCATGTTCTCCAAGGAGGGGACTCCACGGGTTCTCCGGGAGGCACCGCCAGACTATGCGGAAAGGGATTGGCCGACCGTCCGTACGGGGCAGGTAGGTCAACAGGACGGCCGGGTCTGCAGGAACGGCGCAGGGATCCGGCCAAGGGACCGAGAAGGTGGCTTGAAGGGTGTCCAGGGCGAGGACGGCCCGCCGCATCGCGGCGGGAGCGGCGTACGGCGGCGGCGGGCTCGGGCTCGTCGGAGCCGCCGCGGTCGGGCTGGTGGTCGCGGAGATGCAGTTCGCGAAGCGGACGGTCGGCACCGGCCTGCCGGATCCGCCGCGCGCGGACGGGCTGTACGGGAGCGAGTTCGGCGGTCCCGAGCTGAGTCCGGGCCCGCTGCGGTTCGGCGTACTGGGTGATTCCACGGCCGCCGGGCTGGGGGTGCGGCGGGCCCGGCAGACTCCGGGAGCCCTGTTGGCCTCGGGGCTGGCGGCGGTGGCCGAGCGGCCGGTCGAGCTGCGCAACGTGGCGCTCTCGGGTGCCATGTCGGACGACCTGGACCGCCAGACGGGGCTGCTGCTGGACGGCGACGGCCCCGCCCCCGACGTGTGCGTGATCATGATCGGCGCCAATGACGTGACCCGCCGGATGCCGCCCACCCAGTCGGTGCGGCTGCTGACCGCGGCCGTACGCCGGCTGCGGCTCGCGGGCTCCGAGGTGGTGGTCGGCACCTGCCCGGACCTCGGCACCATCGAGCCGGTGTACCAGCCGCTGCGGTGGCTGGCCCGCCGGGTCTCGCGCCAGCTCGCGGCCGCCCAGACGATCGGGGTGCTCGCGCTGGGTGCCCGTACCGTCTCGATCGGCGACCTGATGGGAACGGAGTTCGCGGCGAACCCCCGCGAGATGTTCGGACCGGACTCCTACCACCCGTCGGCGGAGGGGTACGCGACCGCGGCGATGGCCATACTGCCGACCCTGTGCGCGGCCCTGGGCGTGTGGCCCGAGTCGGACCGGCTGGACGTCTCGCGCAACGAGGACATGCTCCCGCTGGCCAAGGCCGCCTCGGCCGCGGCGGGCCAGGCCGGCACCGAGGTGACCGGGGCCCGCGGCGCGTGGGCGCTGCTCAAGTACCGGCGCAGGCGCCGGGTGCCGGGCGAGGACCTCACGGAGCAGACTGGAGGAGCCGCGCCGGGCGGCACCCCGGAGGCGCCCAGAGCGACCGGAGTCACATCGCAAGGGCAGTGACCTCGACGGTACGGGGCGGTAACTTCGCATGCGGTCCCGGTACGACACCACCTCCCTTGGAGCCCCGATGCCCGAAGCCGTCATCGTTTCCACCGCCCGTTCGCCGATCGGTCGCGCCTTCAAGGGATCCCTCAAGGACGTCCGCCCGGACGACCTGACCGCCACGGTCATCCAGGCCGCCCTCGCCAAGGTTCCCGGGCTGGACCCGCGCGAGATCGACGACCTGATGCTGGGCTGCGGCCTCCCGGGCGGCGAGCAGGGCCACAACCTCGGCCGGATCGTCGCGGTGCAGATGGGCATGGACCACCTGCCCGCCACCACGATCACCCGCTACTGCGCCTCCTCGCTCCAGACCTCCCGGATGGCGCTGCACGCCATCAAGGCGGGCGAGGGCGACGTCTTCATCTCCGCGGGCGTGGAGATGGTCTCCCGGTCCGTGAACGGCTCCTCCGACGGCATCCCGGGCACCCACAACCCGCTCTTCGCCGAGTCCGAGGCCCGTACCAAGGAGGTCGCCGAGTCCACCGGCTCCTCCTGGCACGACCCGCGTGAGGACGGCCGCACCCCCGACGCGTACATCGGGATGGGTCAGACCGCGGAGAACCTGGCCCGGCTCAAGGGCGTGACCCGCGCCGACATGGACGAGTTCGGCGTGCGCTCGCAGAACCTGGCCGAGGAAGCCATCAAGAACGGCTTCTGGGCCCGCGAGATCACCCCGATCACCACCCCGGACGGCACGGTCGTCTCGCAGGACGACGGCCCGCGCGCCGGGGTCACCCTGGAGGCCGTCCAGGGCCTCAAGCCCGTCTTCCGCCCCGACGGCCTGATCACGGCGGGCAACTGCTGCCCGCTGAACGACGGCGCCGCGGCGCTGGTCGTCATGAGCGACACCAAGGCGCGCGAGCTGGGCCTGACCCCGCTGGCCCGGATCGTCTCCACCGGCGTCACCGGCCTCTCCCCCGAGATCATGGGCCTGGGCCCGGTCGAGGCCTCCAAGCAGGCGCTGAAGCGGGCGGGCCTGACCGTCGGCGACATCGACCTGTTCGAGATCAACGAGGCCTTCGCGGCCCAGGTGATCCCCTCCTACCGGGACCTGGAGATCCCGCTGGAGAAGCTGAACGTCAACGGCGGGGCCATCGCCATCGGTCACCCGTTCGGGATGACCGGCGCGCGCATCACGGGCACGCTGATCAACAGCCTGCAGTTCCACGACAAGCAGTTCGGCCTCGAAACCATGTGCGTCGGCGGCGGCCAGGGCATGGCCATGATCATCGAGCGGCTGAGCTAGGTCGGGCAGAGCGTGGCCGTCGGGATCAAGAGCCGAGGCCAGACGCCGTAAGGGATCCGCTTGATCCCGTACGCCGTACTGACACCGAATCTAATCCTGTCGCGGCCATTCTGTGACCAAATGTCCCCCAGGATGTGACCTTAGTCCTGGGGGATCATTGTTTCCGCAGGTCAGGCCAGGTTCGAGCGGGGGCTTCGGGACGAAAGGCCTGTCCAATTCATGACGTAATGCACTGCAAGCCATTCCCAGGTCAGGACAAGCTGATGTAGGAAGTCGGGGGATCGAATCAATCAGGAGTTAGTCAGTGAGCGCCATGTCTCTTGCCCTACTGCTGACCACGGCCGCTGCCACGGCCGTCGGCGCTGCTGCGCTGCACGCCGTCCACGGCCTGCGCAAGCAGGTCACCGCACTGCGCGGTGAGCTGACGGTTTCGCACCCCCGTGGTGCCAGCGTCCCGCACGCCCGCAGCGCCGTGGAGTCCCCCGCCGCCGAGATACGAGCCGCCGTCGCCGAGGCCCTCGCCGAGGAGCGCGAGCGCGAGCTCGCCGAGGCGCGTGCCTTCTGGGCCTCGCAGGAGGCCCGTGACGCCGCCGACGCCCCCTCGCTGCTGGGCGGCCCGTCGGGCCTCGGCGAGGAGAGCCCCGTCTTCCTGCCCCGGCAGGCGGACATGGTCGGCCTGGAGCCGCTCCTGGGCGACGACGCCGAGGACTACCAGGGATACCCGGAGGACTCGGCCGAGCTGGCCGCCGCCCGCCGGCGCCACCCCTCGCACCCCGACTTCGTCCCCGTGCAGGCCTCGCACCCCGGCGCCGACCACGAGCGCACGGTCAACCGCCTGGAAGAGCTCGCGGAGGCCCGTACGGCCCTCGCGGACGTCCGCCCCGGCCCGCTGGGCACCCTGGACGTGTACGTCTTCACCGACGGCACCACGCTCTGCATGACCCCGGGCCACCGGGAGACCGCCGAGCGGCTCGCCGACGCCCTGCGTTCGGGCAGCGCACCGGTCCTGCTGGGCGGCTCGGGCATCTCCGGCGCCTACGCCCTGACCTTCTCCTGCGGCGACTCCGAGGACCCGGACGGCAACGTCTACATCCTCGCCGACCGCGTCATCGCATCGCTCTGAGTTACCGCATCGATCCGCGTCACCGCAGCGCCCTGGCTTCCGCCTGATCCACCAGCCGAACGGCCTCGTCCAGCACCTCGGACGGGGCCTTCGCCGTATCCGTATCCGTATCCGGACCCAATGCGTCCACCCGGCCCGCCACCACGGCGTGCAGGGCCTCGGCGAGGTCCAGCCCGGCCACCGCCAGCTGGTCCCCTACGACGAAGATCCCGGCGTCGGGCATCGTCCGCGCCGGAGCCGCCCCCGCGCCGTTCCCGGCTCCCGCGGCGGCCGCCTCCAGCCGCTGCGCCCTCAGCGAGAGCTCCCGGGCCAGGTCCAGCGCCACCTCGGCGGCGCCCTGCTGGAGCCGGCTCTGCGGCGCCGCCCGCAGCCGGTCGGCGAAACGTTCCACGGCGGCGGTCAGGGGTGAGGTATCGAGCACCCGGCCGACCTTACGCGCCGCCGCGGCGCCATTGCCAACGGGCGAACTCTCCGGCACGGTGGCGTGAAGAGAACAGCACAGCACGGCGATACCCCCGGAGGCGCCCATGTCCGTCGAGTTCTCCGAACAGACCCACCGCAACATGATCGACAGAATCCCCCAGACCACCGGTCGTGAACTCTCCGACTGGCTCCGGGCCGTGGACGACGGCCCCTCCCTCGTCCGGTTCGAAGAGAAGGTCAGCTGGCTGCTCGGCGCGCACGAGCTGTCGTACGGCCAAGCCAAGGCGATCATCCACGAGTACGACCTGCGCAGGGCCGCCCGCAAGTTCGGCTGAGCCGGCCCCTGCCCCCGTCCGCAGCCCCCGACTTCCCGACCGCCCGATCACTCGATCTGTTGACCCCCGACATGCGGGAAGGCCCCGCGAGCGTGTGCTCGCGGGGCCTTCCTCAGCTCAACCGGTGGGTACCGGGGCAGTTCATGAAGCGCTGCCTAGTCGCCCTTGAGGATGGAGATCAGGCGCAGCATCTCCAGGTAGATCCACACCAGGGTCACGGTGAGGCCGAAGGCCGCCAGCCAGGCTTCCTCGCGGGGGGCGCCGTAGGTCACGCCGTCCTCGACCGACTTGAACTCGATGGCGAGGAAGGCAGCACCGATGACGATGCCGATGACGCCGAAGAGGATGCCGAGGCCGCCGCTGCGGAAGCCGAGGCCGTCGCCGCCCGCGAAGACGGAGAACAGCATGTTGACGACCATCAGGAGCACGAAGCCGATGGCGGCCGCCGTCACGAAGCCGACGAAGCGCCGGTTCACGGTGATCCAGCGCATCTTGTACGCGATCAGCACGCCGGCGAAGACGCACATCGTGCCCATGACGGCCTGGACGACCGTGCCGGGGCTGACGTAGGTGCTGACGGCCGAGCTGATGACGCCGAGGAAGACACCCTCGAAGGCCGCGTAGGCCAGGATCAGCGCCGGAACGGGCTTGGCCTTGAACGACTGGACCATCGCGAAGACGAGCGCGATGAGTGCGGCGCCGAAGGCGATGCCGTACGACTTGTTGATGTTGGCCGGGTCGACCGGAAGCGCGATCCAGGAGATGGCCGCCGTCAGGACGACCGTGCCGAGCGTCAGAGCCGTACGGCTCACGACGTCGTCGATGGTCATCGCATTGCCGCGGACCGGCGCCTGCGGCATACCCGTGGCCGGGTCGGTCGCGTAGGGGTTGGTCGCGTACGGGTTGGTGGCGGTCCCGGCCTGGGCCTGGGGCTGCTGCGTGCCGAAGCCCGCATAAGCACCGTTGTCGCGGCTGAACCCCCGTCGCGAGAAGACCGGGTTGCTGCTCCTCATCTCACTCCTCCATGGCCACCGTGCGCGGCCTTGGAGTCAAGAGTAATGCGAACGCAAAGAAATCGCCCTACTGCTGGAGGAGGATCTTTCCCCGCTGGTACGGGCCCGCTCCGCGGGACGGGCGGGGGTACCCGTGGCGCCCCCGCCCTCCGTGTGTTCCGGCCTGAAACGGAACACCGTCAACAGCATCGTGCCCGAAGCCGGACTTGAACCGGCACGACCCGAGGGTCAGCGAGGTTTAAGCTCGCCGTGTCTGCATTCCACCATCCGGGCAGGGCGTAGCGGCCCCGTAGGAAAAGCCTTGAACGCTGCGCCGAGCCTATCCGGAACGCTTGCGCCCCCACCTGGGCGTCTCGCCGATGTTGTCTGATTTTATTGGCGCTTGATGGCCCGTCAGGGGACAGAAGCCGCGGTCGGCACGTTCCGGGCGTCGATCTTGACCGCCACGGGATTGACGGGATTTCGATGGCCCGCGCCACCCCGTACGCCACCCCGTGCGCCACCCCCTCGGCCCGGCTCCCTTTCCGGTCCCGTTCCGCCTCCGGTTCCGCCCCCGCTCGCATCCCGCTCGCGCCCCGGTTCCGGCTCCGGCCCGCCCTCCGCGCCGGCCTCTGCTTCCCGCTCCCGCGCCGCCCGTCCGGCGGCCTCCCCGCACCTCCACCGGGCTGCCGTCATACCAAAGGAGGAGGCGAAGCCCTCCGTGGTCACTCTCCGGTGGACCGGAGAACGGGCATCACGGCTGATCCGGAGCGGGGGTGGGCGCCGCGACGATGGAGGAGTCCCGCCAATCGCGGACCGTGAGCCCGGTCCGCACGTCCCGCCCCTGACAGGAGCAGCCCCCGTGACCACCACGAACTACGCCCCGCACACCACCCAGGCCGTCGCTGCGCGCGCCACCGGCCTCTCCAAGGTGTACGGCCAGGGCGAGACCCAGGTGGTCGCTCTGGACAACGTCTCCGTGGACTTCGCGGCGGGCCAGTTCACCGCGATCATGGGCCCCTCCGGTTCCGGCAAGTCCACGCTGATGCACTGCGTCGCCGGCCTGGACACCTTCTCCGCCGGGTCCGTCCGCATCGGCGAGACCGAGCTGTCCACGCTGAAGGACAAGCAGCTCACGCAGCTGCGCCGGGACAAGATCGGCTTCATCTTCCAGGCCTTCAACCTGCTGCCGACCCTGACGGCCCTGGAGAACATCACGCTCCCCATGGACATCGCCGGCCGCAAGCCCGACCAGCAGTGGCTGGACGCGGTGATCGGCATGGTCGGCCTCTCCGACCGCCTCTCCCACCGCCCCACCCAGCTCTCCGGCGGCCAGCAGCAGCGCGTGGCCGTGGCCCGCGCCCTGGCCTCCCGCCCCGAGATCATCTTCGGTGACGAGCCCACCGGAAACCTCGACTCGCGCTCCGGCGCCGAGGTCCTCGGCTTCCTGCGCAACTCCGTGCGCGAGCTCGGCCAGACCGTCGTCATGGTCACCCACGACCCGGTCGCCGCCTCCTACGCGGACCGCGTCATCTTCCTCGCCGACGGCCGCATCGTCGACGAGATGATCCAGCCCACCGCGGACGGCGTGCTCGACCGCATGAAGGCCTTCGACGCCAAGGGCCGCACCAGCTGAGGGACGCGCCCCCTCGCAGCCGTCCGCCCCCGCTGACCCCACAGACCTGGATTCCTCCACCATGTTCCGTACCGCCCTGCGCAACGTGCTCGCGCACAAGGCCCGGCTGCTGATGACGGTGCTCGCCGTCGTCCTCGGCGTCGCCTTCGTCTCCGGCACGCTCGTCTTCACCGACACCGTCGGCAAGGCGATGTCGAACCAGTCCGCCAAGAGCTTCGACGGCGTCGCCGTCTCGGTCACCTCCTACGGCGCCCCCCGCAACGACGAGGGAGTCAAGGAGGGCGAGCCGGGCATCAGCCAGCAGACCCTCGACAAGGTCAAGGCCCTCGGCGGCGTCGACACCGCCTCCGGCCGCGTCCACGGCTTCGCCGCCGTGGGCGACCAGGACGGCAAGCTGATCGGCAACGGCTGGTCCAACACCGGCGCCAACTTCGTCCCCGTCAAGGACGGCAAGGACCCCCGCTATGCCTTCGCCGAGGGCAACGGCCCGGCCAAGGCCGGCGAGATCGCCCTCGACAAGGAGACGGCCAAGCGCGGCACGTACAAGGTGGGCGACAAGGTCCGGGTGGCCGACAACGGCCCGGCCAAGGAGTACACCCTCGCCGGCATCTTCACCACCGAGGACGGCGCGGTCAACGCGGGCGGCTCGCTGGTCCTGTTCGACACCCCGACCGCCCAGCAGCTCTACCTGGAGCCGGGCTACTACGACGAGCTCGCGGTCAGCGCCAAGGCCGGCGCCTCCGCCGACCAGCTGCTCACCGAGATCAAGCCGCTCGTCGGCAAGGACGCCAAGGCCCAGACCGGCGCGGCGCTCGCGGCCGAGCAGGCCAAGGACATCGAGCGGGGCATGAGCAGCATGAACCAGATGCTGCTGACGTTCGCGCTGATCTCGCTCTTCGTGGGCGTCTTCCTGATCTACAACACCTTCACCATGCTGGTCGCCCAGCGCACCAAGGAACTGGCCCTGCTGCGTGCCGTCGGCGCCAACCGCGGCCAGGTCAAGCGCTCGGTCCTGGCCGAGGCCCTGGTCGTCGGCGTGATCTCCTCCGCCATCGGCCTGATCGGCGGCGTCGGCCTCGCGATCGGCATGCGCTCCGCCATGGGCCTCTTCGACGCCAAGATCCCGGCCGGCCCGGTGGTCGTCGCCCCGCTCACCGTCGCCGCCGCGATCGGCATCGGCGTCCTCGTCACGATGCTCGCCGCCTGGCTGCCGGCCCGCCGCACCGCCAAGATCTCCCCGGTCGCCGCGATGGGCAGCGCCCACCTGCCGGCCTCCTCCAAGTCCCTGGTGCTGCGCAACAGCATCGGCGGCGCCGTCACCCTGCTCGGTCTGCTCGCCATCCTCGGCGGCGCCATGACCGGCAAGGACGGCAAGATGATGATCGGCGCCGGCGCCTTCCTCACGATGATCGGCATCATCATCCTGCTGCCGGCGCTCTCCCGGCCGGTCATCGCGGCCGTCCGCCCGCTGCTGGAGAAGGTCTTCGGCGTCGCCGGCAAGCTCGCCGCGCAGAACGCGGTCCGCAATCCGCGCCGCACCGCCGTCACCGCCGCCTCGCTGGCCATCGGCCTGACCCTGGTCACCGCCCTGTCCGTGCTCGGCATCACGATGGGCAAGGCCATCGACCGGATGACGACGGACAACCTCAAGGCGGACTACACGGTCTCCATGGGCCAGAGCTTCGGCAGCCTGGACGCCTCCGTGATCCCGGCCCTGGAGAAGGCCCCGGGCGTCAAGGCGGTCTCCCCGCAGCAGGCCGGTGACTTCCGGGTCGGCGACGGCGACTCCTACCGCTCCGTCTCAGGGGTCAACCCCGCGACCATCGGCCAGCTCCTCAACTTCGACGTGCTCAGCGGGCAGCTGACCAGCCTGGCCAGGGGCGAGGTGGCGGTCGCCGAGAAGACCGCGAAGACGGAGGGCCTGTCGGTCGGCTCCCCCCTGAAGGTCACCTTCGCGGACAACAAGAAGGCGGACCTGAAGGTCGGCGCGGTCTACAAGGACATGGAGGGCATGCTCTCCCCCTACGTGATCGACTCCGGCATCCTCGACAAGCACAGCGAGCAGCCGTACCTGCGCGAGGTCCTCGTCAAGATGGACGGCGGCCCCTCGGCCAAGGGCGAGCAGGCCCTCGTCGACGCCCTCGGCAAGAACCCGGCGATCACCTTCGCCACCCAGCAGGACATCCGCAACGAGATGGGCGGCATGATCAACACCGCCCTGAACATCATGTACGGCCTGCTCGCCATGGCGCTGATCATCTCGGTCCTCGGCGTCGTCAACACCCTGGCGATGTCCGTCTACGAGCGGACGCAGGAGATCGGCATGCTGCGGGCGATCGGCCTGGACCGCGGCCGGGTCAAGAACATGATCCGCCTGGAAGCCATCGTGATCGCGCTCTTCGGCGCGGTGATCGGCGTGGCCCTCGGCACCTTCATCGCCTGGGCCGTGGGCGAGACCGTCAAGGGCTCGATCCCGAACTACGCCCTGGTCATCCCCTTCGACCGGATCGCGATCTTCATGCTGCTGGCCGGCATCGTGGGCGCCCTGGCGGCCATGTGGCCCGCCCGCAGCGCGGCCCGGCTGAACATGCTGACCGCGATCAAGACGGAGTAGCCGCAGCCGCCGTACGAGCGCACCCGTACGAAGCCGCAGGGCCCCGCGACATCCCGTCGCGGGGCCCTGCGCCGTTTCCCCCGCCGCTACGGCCTACGCCGGCCACTCCCGGGCGCGCAGCGGCATCCCCGAGGCCGACCGGGTCCCGGTGTGCACCGCAAGCACCTGGTTGACGCCGAGCCGGTTGTGCTCGAAGGCGAGCGCCGAGGCGGCCATGTACAACTGCCAGACCCGGGCCCGCCCGGGCGAGGTCAGCCGCTGCGCCTCCTCCCAGTGCTCCTCCAGCCGGGCCACCCAGGCCCGCAGGGTGAGCGCGTAGTGCTCGCGCAGCGCCTCCACGTCGCGGACCTCGAAGCCGGCCCGTTCCAGCTCGCCGACGGTGGTGCCCAGCGGGGACAGCTCCCCGTCGGGGAAGACGTAGGCGTCTATGAACGCGTTGATCCGGTACGCCTCCTCGTCCGGCTCGGGGCGCCGCGCGATCTGGTGGTTCAGCAGCCTCCCGCCCGGCCGCAGCAGGCCGTACAGCGTGCGGGCGTACGTGCGGTAGCGGTCGGCGCCGACGTGTTCGGCCATCCCGATGGAGGAAACGGCGTCGTACGGGCCGTCCTTGACGTCCCGGTAGTCCTGGACCCGGATCTCGACGAGTTCGGCCAGGCCCTCCTCCGCGACCCGCTTGCGGGCGTAGGCGGCCTGTTCGCGCGAGAGCGTGATCCCGGTGACCTTGGCCCCGTACTCCCGGGCCGCGTGCAGGGCCATCGAGCCCCAGCCGCAGCCGACGTCCAGGAGCCGGTCCCCCGGGCCCAGGGCGAGCTTGCGGCAGACCAGGTCCAGCTTGTCCCGCTGGGCGTCCTCCAGGCTCCCGCCGGGGGTCCAGTAGGCGCAGGAGTACACCATCGACGGGCCGAGCACCCGCTCGTAGAAGGCGTTGCCCACGTCGTAGTGGTGGCTGATGGCCTGCCGGTCGCTTCCCTTGGTGTGCCGGGGGCCGCCGCGGCGGTGGGCCTCCTCGGGCGGCGGGGCCGGCTTGGTCCACGGCCGCGCCAGGCCCACGAGGCTCCGTACGGCGGCCCGGGCTCCCGGATCGCGCAGCAGGGCGGCGGGCCCGGTGGACTTGCCCTCGGCAGCCTCGGCAGCCTTGGCGGCCGCCTCCGCACCGGGCTCGCGGTCCCGCTCCCAGAGCAGCCCGCCGACCCGGTCCAGCAGCTCGAACAGGTCACCGTCGACGGTGAGGTCCCCGGCCACCCAGGCGCGGGCCAAGCCGAGCTCGCCCGGCTTCCACAGGATCCGGCGCAGGGCGCGACGGTTGTTCAGGACCAGGACGGGACCGCCGAGCGGGCCGGCCTCGCTGCCGTCCCAGGCCCGGATCCGGACGGGGAGAGGGGCTCCCATCAGGGTGTCGGCTAAAGCGGCCAGCCGCGGCGCGGCGTCGTTCATGCAAACCCTCCGACAAGGTCCGACGAGCTCCGACGAGGTCAGACGAGCTCCGATAAGTTCCGACCGCACGGCATACCCGGATCCGGTCCCGAATATGCCGAAGGGGCCGCCCGCACCACGGATGGCGGGCGGCCCCTTCGGGACACGCTGGGTCGAACTGGTGGAACTGGTCCTGCCGGTACTGCCGGAACTGCCGGTCCCTACGGGGTCAGGAGGCCTTGGCCTTCTCGGCCGGGGCCGCGACGGCCGGAGCCGGCGCCGGCTTGGCGGCCTCGTAGAACTCCTCGCGGGGGGTCTCCAGCGCACCGAGGGAGACGACCTCGCGCTTGAGGAACATGCCGAGGGTCCAGTCGGCGAAGACGCGGATCTTGCGGTTCCAGGTCGGCATGGCCATGCCGTGGTAGCCACGGTGCATGTACCAGGCGAGCCGGCCCTTGAGCTTGATCTTCATCCCGCCCATGACGATCATCGCCACGCCCTTGTGGAGGCCGAGGCCCGCCACCGCACCCTTGTTGGAGTGCGAGTACTCGGTCTGCGGGAAGCCCCGCATGCCCGAGATGACGTTGTCGCCGAGGACCTTGGCCTGGCGCAGCGCGTGCTGGGCGTTCGGCGGGCACCAGGCGTTCTCCACGCCGGCCTTGCGGGCGGCGAGGTCGGGCACCTGGGCGTTGTCGCCGGCGGTCCAGATGTAGTCCGTGCCCTTGACCTGGAGGGTCGGCTCGGCGTCCACGTGGCCGCGGGGGCCCAGCGGCAGGCCGTAGCGGGCCAGCACCGGGTTGGGCTTGACGCCGGCGGTCCACACGAGGGTGTTGGAGTCGACCTCGAGGCCGTTCTTCAGCACCACGTGGCCGTCCACGCAGGAGTCCATGGAGGTGTTCAGGTAGATCTCGATGCCGCGCGACTCGAGGTGCTCCTTGCCCCAGGTGCCGAGCTTGGGCCCGACCTCGGGGAGGATCTTGTCGGCCGCGTCGACCAGGATGAAGCGCATGTCCTCGCGCTTGATGCTGGTGTAGTACTTCGCGGCGTCGCGGGCCATGTCCTCGACCTCGCCGATCGTCTCGGCGCCTGCGAAGCCGCCGCCGACGAAGACGAAGGTGAGCGCCTTGCGGCGGACGTCCTCGTCCGTCGTGGACTCGGCCTTGTCGAGCTGCTCGAGTACGTGGTTGCGCAGGCCGATGCCCTCTTCCACGCCCTTCATGCCGATGCCCTGTTCGGCGAGGCCGGGGATCGGGAAGGTGCGGGAGATGGCGCCGAGCGCGATCACCAGGTAGTCGAAGGGCAGCTCGTACGCCTCGCCGACCAGCGGCGTGACGACGGCGACCTTGCGGTCCTGGTCGATGTTCGTGACCCGGCCGGTGAGGACCTCAGCCTTCGGAAGCACGCGTCGCAGCGGTACGACGACGTGCCGAGGCGAGATGCTGCCTGCGGCCACTTCGGGGAGGAAGGGCTGGTAGGTCATGTACGAGCGCGGGTCGACGACCGTGACGGTCGCCTCGCCGTAACGCATCTTCTTCATGATGCGCTTGGCTGCGTACAGGCCTACGTACCCACCTCCTACAACGAGGATCCTGGGACGCTCCGTGGTGCTCATGGAACGAGTATCCAGCACCCTCAGGGGTGACGCTCGTGAGCCCCTTCACAAGGACCTCTGGCCCCTCTGCTACACTCCGCCGCCCACGTGACCGAGGTCATGGCGCGGAGCGGGAACCAGGGTGTAACGGGAGTCGTTGAACACCAGTCCTGAACTGGCATCCAAGCCCTCAAGCGGAGTAGACCACCGCCTTCGTGGATACCTACCGCCAGAGGTGCGCGACGTCCGTCATTCGCACGAACGCGAGCAAAAAGAAGGCCCAGGAGGCTCCGGACTCGCCCAAAAGGCTCCTCCAGAGCCCTCACAGGCACTTTTTCCTTGTGAAGAACTTCACGAAGTTCATGTGGACGACGGGACCTAAGACCCCCGAACGGCCCCCCGAGACCGCTTTCGACCCCTGCTGTTGACCCTCGACCTGGTCGAGGGACCAGTGTTCGGGGCGTGGAGAACGAGATGCGCAGTATCGGCGAAACGGCCCGCGACAGCGGCCTGAGCGTGAGTGCCCTGCGGTTCTACGACGGGGCAGGCGTACTGGTCCCCGTCCTGGTCGACCCGGCGAGCGGGTACCGCTGGTACGGGCCCGAGCAGGTCGAGGAGGCCCGGCTGCTGGCCCGGCTCCGGCGGGCCGGCATGCCCCTGGCGGACATCCGGCTCGTACTGGCCGGCTGGGCCGGCGCGGACACCGATCTGGTGCGCGGCCTGCTCCGGGCGCACCTGCTCCGGCTCGAACTGGGCCTGTCCGATGCACGCAGCGAGCTCTCCGCGGTCCGCGCACATCTCGAACGCAGGGAGCACCCCATGAGCACGACCCTTGCCACCGCCGTCACGACCACCCGGCTCACCCTGTCGGCGCCCGAGCTGGCCGCCGCCCTGGACGCGGTCCGGTTCGCCGTCGGCTCCGACCCCGAGCTGCCGATGCTCGGCGGCATCCTGTTCGACATCGAGGGCGGGGCGCTGCGCGTCGTGGCCACCGACCGGTACCGGCTGGCCGTCGCCCGCGCCGGGGCCACCGGGCACACCGGCCCCCGCCTGCAGCTCCTCGTACCCGCCCCGCTCGCGGACGCGATGCGGGCGCTGCTGAGCGACGACGCCCCGGTCCTGCTCACCGTGGACGGCGACCGCGTGGCCCTGGAGACGGAGACGGCGGACCGCCAGGCGGCCGGCCGCTGCCTGGGCCACGAGTTTCCCGACTACCGCCGCCTCGTCAGCCTGCCCGCGGGGCGCCGGGTCCTCGTCGACGTACCGGCCTTCCGCGAGGCCCTCGAAAGCGGCCCCGTCCGCCCGGCCGAACGCGAGCAGGACGGCGCGACCGGCGAGCTCAGCGTGCTCAAGGTGACCGACGGGGACGAGCTGTCCCTCTGCGACGACGAGGACGACGACCCGGCCAACGTCGGCCTGAACCGCGCGTTCCTGCTGGACGCCCTCGACGCCGGAGACCGGGACCGGCTGATCCTGGAGCTCGGCGCCCCCAAGGCCCCCGTGGTGGTCCGCCGCCCCGACGACGAGGAGTCGTTCTCGCTCCTGATGCCGGTCCGGCTGGATGCGTAGGCGCCTCAGGACATGACGGTGCCCCCGGCGGGATGGATCCGCCGGGGGCACCGTGTCGTGCGTTCGCGTCGGTCGTCAGGCGATGGACCAGGCGATTGCGTCCGGCATGTCCGGTGAACCCGCACTGGTTTGGTGCGCGCCGGCGCGTGTACACGACCGGAGCACCGTCGTTCAGCGATTCGGCAGGTCAGACCTGGCTCTTGTCGGTCTCGACCTCTTCCGCGGTCTTGATCGCGATGCCGTCGAGGATGTCGTGCTCCGAGACCACGACCTCCGAGGCGCCGACCCGCTCCATGATCGCCAGCAGGACCAGGGCGCCCGCGCCGATCACGTCGACCCGTCCCGGATGCATCACCGGGATGGCCGCGCGCTCGGCGTGCGTCAGCGTCAGCATCCGCTCGCTGACCTCGCGGACCGTCTCGTACGGGATCCGGGAGTGGTGGATCCGCGCCGAGTCGTACGCCTCCAGGCCCAGGGCGATCGCGGCGACCGTGGTCACCGACCCGGCCAGGCCCACCAGGGTGCGCGCCTCGGCCAGCGGAACCGTCACGGAGGCCAGGTCCAGCCCGGCCTCGATGTCGGCCCGTATCGCGGCGATCTGCTCCGCGGTCGGCGGGTCGGTGACGATCCCGTCCACCGTCAGGTGGCGCTCGGTCATCCGGACACAGCCCACGTCGACGGAGCGGGCCGCCCGGACGTGTTCGGTGCCGACCACGAACTCCGTGGAGCCGCCGCCGATGTCCACCACCAGGAAGGGCCGCTCCAGGTCGGTGCGGCCGGTCAGCTCGCCGGTGGCGCCGGTGAAGGAGAACTCGGCCTCCTGGTCCCCGCTGATCACCTCGGGCTCGACGCCCAGGATGTCCAGGACGCCCCGGACGAACTCGTCGCGGTTCTCGGCGTCCCGGGAGGCCGAGGTCGCCACGAAGCGCACCCGCTCGGCGCCGAGCTCCTTGATGACCACCGCGTACTCGCGGCAGGCCGCGAAGGTGCGCTCCAGCGCCTCCGGAGCCAGCCGGCCCGTCTTGTCGACGCCCTGGCCGAGCCGGACGACGATCATCCGGCGGTCCAGCTCGATCAGCTCGCCGGTGGCGGGGTCGAGGTCGGCGACGAGGAGCCGGATGGAGTTCGTACCGCAGTCGACGGCCGCGACGCGGATCACGCGCCCGCCTCCGCTGCCGCGTTCTCTTCGGCCTTCTTCTCTTCGGCCTTCTTCTCTTCGGCCTTCTTCTCGCCGCACGGGGTGACGCAGGCACCCTTGGCCCACCACTCGGGCAGCATCGCCAGGGCCTCGTCGCCGAACGGGTTCACGCCCGGGCCCGCGGCCAGGGAGTGGCCGACCAGCACGTGCAGGCACTTCACCCGGTCCGGCATGCCGCCGGCGCTCGGGAAGCCCTGGAGCACCTCGATGGCGTCGCGGCGGGTGATGTAGTCCTCGTGCGCGGCCCGGTAGGCGGCGGCCAGCTCCGGGTCCACGGCGAGACGGGCCTGCATCTCCTTCATCACGCCGTTGGCCTCCAGCGTGCCGATCGCACCGGCGGCGCGCGGGCAGGTCAGGTAGTACAGCGTCGGGAAGGGGGTGCCGTCGGGGAGCCGCGGTGCGGTCTCCACCACGTCCGGCTGCCCGCAGGGGCAGCGGTGCGCGATGGCGCGGAGCCCGCGCGGGGGGCGGCCGAGCTGCTGTTCGAACGCCTCGATGTCGGCGGCGGTCGGCTCGGTCCGGTCGGTCTGGGGCGGGGGCGTCTGCATGCCTGGAGGAAGTCTTTTCGTTCTCGTGGATGGGTGGGACTCAGTCGCCGGGGCGGTCGGCCTTGTCGACGCCGTCCCAGACGTTGGAGTACCAGGGCCGGTCGGTGGCGGCCTGTCCGCTGCGGCGCTGCTCTCCCGCGGCGGCTCCGGGGTCGGTCATGATGTAGCTGACCTCCCCCGGCCGGACGAAGTGCAGGTGCTTGCGCGCCTGCTGCTCGGCGTACGCGTTGTCCTGCCAGCGGGCCTTCTCGTCGCGCAGCCGTTCCAGCCGGTCCCGCGCGGCGACGGCGTCCTTCTGCTGCTTCGCGATCTCCGAGCGCTGGGACACGTACTGGCGCATCGGATACGCGAGGGCGACGACCAGGGTACAGAGGACGAGGACCAGCAGGGCGGCCCGGCCGGTGAGCCGGCTGCGGCGGACCTGCCGGCGGGACTGCGAGCGGTACACGTGCGCCGCGGTCCGCTCACCGAGCTGCTTGAGCCTGGTCGCGGTCGAGAACGTGGCGAACCGGTCCCGGTTCCCGGCCATTGATCCGCCTCCCCTATATGCGCACGACGCACTACGTCCCCGCACACGGTACGGGACCGAGTGCGGGGACGTAGGGAGGCTTGCGCCCTAAAGGACTGATCAGCCCTTGAAGCGCGGGAACGCGCTGCGGCCCGCGTACACGGCGGCGTCGTCGAGGATCTCCTCGATGCGCAGCAGCTGGTTGTACTTGGCGACGCGGTCCGAGCGGGCCGGGGCGCCGGTCTTGATCTGGCCGCAGTTCACGGCGACCGCGAGGTCGGCGATGGTGACGTCCTCGGTCTCACCGGAGCGGTGCGACATCATGCACTTGAAACCGTTGCGCTGGGCCATCTCGACGGCGTCCAGCGTCTCGGTCAGCGAACCGATCTGGTTCACCTTGACGAGCAGGGCGTTCGCCGAGCCCTCTTCGATGCCGCGGGCAAGACGCTCGGGGTTGGTGACGAAGAGGTCGTCGCCGACGATCTGGACCTTCGCGCCCAGCTTGTCGGTGAGGGTCTTCCAGCCCGACCAGTCGTCTTCGTACAGCGGGTCCTCGATGGACACGAGCGGGTACGCGGAGACGAGCTCCTCGTAGTACTCGGTCATCTCGGCGGCCGAGCGGGACTGGCCCTCGAACTCGTACTTGCCGTCCTTGTAGAACTCGGACGCGGCGACGTCGAGCGCGAGCGCGATGTCCTTGCCCGGGACGTAGCCGGCCTGCTTGATGGCCTCGACGATGAGGTCCAGCGCGGCGCGGTTCGACTCGAGGTTCGGCGCGAAGCCGCCCTCGTCGCCCAGACCGGTGGAGAGGCCCTTGGTGTGCAGGACCTTCTTGAGGGTGTGGTAGACCTCGGCACCCCAGCGAAGGGCCTCGGAGAAGGACTCCGCGCCGATCGGGGCGATCATGAACTCCTGGATGTCGACGTTGGAGTCGGCGTGCGACCCACCGTTCAGGATGTTCATCATCGGAACGGGCAGCAGGTGCGCGTTCGGGCCGCCGAGGTAGCGGAAGAGCGGGAGGTCGGAGGCCTCGGACGCGGCGTGCGCGACGGCGAGGGAGACACCGAGGATGGCGTTGGCGCCGAGGGAGCCCTTGTTCTCGGTGGCGTCCAGGTCGATCATCGCCTGGTCGATCAGGCGCTGCTCGGTGGCGTCGTAGCCGACGAGCTCCGGGCCGAGCTGCTCGATGACGGCGAGGACCGCCTTCTCGACGCCCTTGCCCATGTAGCGGTTGGGGTCACCGTCGCGGAGCTCTACGGCTTCGAACGCTCCGGTGGAGGCGCCGGACGGGACTGCAGCACGGCCGGTGCTGCCATCGTCGAGGCCCACCTCGACCTCGACCGTGGGATTGCCTCGGGAGTCCAGGATTTCCCGGGCTACGACGACGTCGATGGACGGCACGAGCATCTCCTTCTGGGATGTGACGCTGGGTGTGCGGTGGCATGTCAGGCCGTGGGATGGCCTTGCCGCTTAGAGCCTAACCGGCTCCGGGCACTCGGCCAGCCGACCGCCCGGGTCCTGGGACGAAAAAGGGCCTGAATGCCCCTCTTACAGGACATAGGACCCTTGATCATCGGCGATCCGGAGGGTCCGTCAGGCCGAGCGCGCCCGCACACAGCACCGCCCGGCGCGAAGGGGGTTGCGCGCCGGGCGGTGGAATTACGTGGTGGAGCTACGTGTGGAACTACTGCGCGTCGCCGAAGCGGCCACGACCGTTCTCACATGTTTCAGCTGAGGTTCAGCTTCTGACCCGGGAAGATCAGGTCGGCGTCCGAGACGATGTCCTTGTTGAGCTCGAAGAGCTTCTCCCAGCCACCGGACACGTTGTTCGCGTCGGCGATCGCACCCAGCGTGTCGCCGGACTTGACCTCGTAGGAGCCGTTGCCCGTCTTGGGGGCAGCGCTCTTGGGGGATTCGGGCGCGACGGCCGGACGCTCGGAGCGGGTGGTCGGAGCCTCGACGCGCTTGGTCTCCTTCTTCGGCTCGGCCTTCTTCTCCTGCTTCGGCGCAGCCTTCGGCTGGGTCTTCGGCTTGGAGGGGGTCTCCGCCGAGCCGCCGGTGTAGGAGGAGTTCGACAGGCCCACGCCACAGGACGGCCAGGCGCCCTTGCCCTGGCCCTTGAGGACCTTCTCGGCGATGGCTATCTGCTGCGACTTGGAGGCCTGGTTGGCCTGCGCGGCGTACGACTTGCCGCCGTACGCGGCCCACGTGGAGGACGAGAACTGCAGGCCGCCGTAGTAGCCGTTGCCCGTGTTGATGGACCAGTTGCCGCCGGACTCGCACGCGGCGACGCGGTCCCATTCACCGGCGGTCGCAGCGGAAGCGGTGCCCGCGGCCATCAGCGGCGCGGCCACGGCGACGCCGGCGACACCGGCGAGCGTGACGATGCGGACGGCCTTGGAGCCGCGACGGTGCTTGCCCTTGCCCGAAAGCAGCATGGAGTTCTCCTCACCGACGCCTACGAGGTGAGCTGTCGGGTTCGGGCGAGTGAGTGCCCGGCCGAGCGACCTAGCGCTTGGCTTAACCCCTAGCCGGCTGATGTGACCGTCTCTCAACGGCCGCTACCGGCGCCTACCTTGGTTCCCCCGCTCCTGCCTTCGGCGCTTTACGCGACGAGTGTTCCCTCCGTCCGCCGGCAGGATTCGGCGATGCGGTCGAAGGAGCCCGCGGTGGCGAGCGATTCAGAAGGTAGACAGGTCTCCCCCCGATGTTCAACGAGGAACATCGGGGGGAAGCGGTGCCTACTTGCGCTCCCCGGAAGGGTGTTTGCGCAGGTGAGGGCGGGGTTTGCGGAACCGTCCGGGCCGGACACGCCAGTTGACCTGAAGAGACACATGTCTCACTTACAGAAAACGGACAATCAGCTGGTTCCGGACGCCTTAAGTGCCCTTATTGGTGCGTTAGATCCAGGTTCTGACCGGGCTTGATCAGGTCTGCATCGCCGCCGATGACCTGCTCGTTGGCCTCGTAGAGCCCCTTCCAGCCGCCCTTCACTCCGTTGGCGTCCGCGATCGTGATGAGGCTGTCGCCCGCCTTCACGGTGTACGTCGGCTCCGACGAGGCGTCAGGCGCGGCGGGCGTCTCGACCGCCGCCTGGCCGCGGTGCTTTCCGCCGCCCTCGGTCGCGCCGGGGGTCGCCGGAGCGCTCGGGGCAGCGGAATCGCCGGGGGCGGCCGGAGTCGTCGGGGCCGTGGGATCAACCGGGTTGACCGGAATTGCCGGAATGCCTGGGTTCACCGAATTGCCAGGGTTCGTCGGGTTCGCCGAGTCCCCCGGAACCGACGGGGTCACGGGAGCCGTCGGGTCCACCGGCGCGGTCGGGTCCACGGACGGCGGCGGAGTCGTGGGGTCCGCCGGAGTGACGGGGCCCACCGGGGCGGTGGGGTCCACGGGGCTCGTGGGAGCCGTCGGGTCGCCCGGGAGCCCGGGAGGCGGTGCCTGGAGGTCCGGAGCGGGCATGACGGGCAGTTCGCCGGGCACGCCGATCGGATAGTCCGGAAGTGGCGACTCCGACGGGGCCGACGGAGCCGGGCTCTCGGGCGTCGGGGCACCGAAGTCCGTGGACGGCTTGCCCGTGCCGGTGTGGGGCACGGAGTCGTCCGGGCGGGACGGGGCGGGGGTGGCGGATCCGGAACCGCTGGGCAGACCCGGGTCCACCACGGCGGCCGGCGCGTCCTGCGTCAGACCGGCCGGCACTCCGCACAGCGGCCACGCCTGGGGGCCCTGGGAAGCCAGTACCCGTTCGGCCACGGCGATCTGCTGGGAGCGGCTGGCGAGGTCGGCGCGCTCGGCGAAGTCGAGCCCGCCGGCGTTCTTCCACTGCTCCTGGCTGAACTGCAGCCCGCCGTAGGTGCCGCCGCCGAAGTTGGCACTCCACGTGCCACCGCTCTCACACTCGGCGACCTTGTCCCATGTGGAGGTCTCCGCGGCGCTCGCGCCGGTGGCCGCGAGCAGCGGCAGGGCGAGTGCGGTGCCGGTGACTCCGGCGGTGACGACAAGTGCGGGCACTTGTCGGGGGCGTCTGTGGCGGCCGTTCCCGGAACGCATGAGGCTGCACCTTTCGCATAACGGCGGGGTAACGGCAGAACCTAGTCGCCTTCGAACGCCTGTCACAAGTTTGGGCAGTCAACTGACTTCAGGTCAGGCCGGTTTCAGGCGTTTTGGGCTGTGGATTCGGCCGTGAAGCGGACCGGGAGCGTCCGCAGCCCCCGCATGATGAGCCCGCCGCGCCAGCGCAGCTCCTCGGGAGGCACGGCCAGTTCCAGATCGGGCAGCCGCGTCAGCAGGGTCGCGAGCGCGGTCTGCCCTTCGAGCCGGGCGAGCGGGGCGCCCAGGCAGTAGTGGATGCCGTGCCCGTACCCGAGGTGCTGGTTGTCGGTCCGGGAGAGGTCCAGGGTGTCCGGTTCGGCGAACCGTTCGGGGTCCCGGTCGGCGGCCGCCAGGACCACCAGCACCGGATCCCCGGCCGCGATGTCCTGGCCGCCGAGGACGAAGGGTTCGGTGGCGAACCGCCAGGTGGCCAGCTCCACGGGGCCGTCGTAGCGCAGCAGCTCCTCCACGCCGGTGGCCAGCAGCCCGCTCTCGCCGGCGGCGAGGGACAGCTGGAGGCGTTCGCGCTGCTCCGGGTTCATGAAGAGGGAGTGGACCCCGTTGCCGATGAGGTTGACCGTGGTTTCGAACCCCGCGAACAAGAGGATGAAGGCCATCGCCGTGGCCTCTGCCTCCGTGAGGTGGTCGCCGTGGTCGCTGGCCCGGATCAGATCGGAGATCAGGTCGTCGCCGAGGTCGTCGCGCTTGCGGTGGATGAGCTCCCCGAGATAGGTGCGCATCTGCTTCACGGACCGGGCCACCCCGCCGCGCGGCCCGCCGCCGTGCCGGATCATCATGCCCGCCCAGTCGCGGAAGTCGTCCTGGTCCTCCCGCGGTACACCGAGCATCTCGCAGATGGCGTAGATGGGGAGCGGGAAGGCGAACTCGTGGATGAGGTCGGCCTCGCCCTTCTCGCAGAACTGATCAATGAGGTGGTCGGTCAGTTCCTGCACCCTCGGGGTGAACTCGGCCACCCTGCGCGGGGTGAACGCCTTCGACACCAGCCGACGCAGCCGGGTGTGGTCCGGCGGGTCGATGTTGAGGAGGTGGGTCATCAGCTCCGCCTTGCGCTCCCCCGGGATGCCGGTGCGGCCCTTGGCGTGCGCGGAGCCCTCGTGGTGGGCCGGGTTCTTGCTGAGCCGCTGGTCGGCGAGGGCGTGGCGGGCGTCGGAGTACCGGGTGACGAGCCAGGCCTCGACCCCGCTGGGGAGCGTGGTGCGGTGCACGGGTGCGTGCTCGCGCAGCCAGGCGTACGCCGGGTACGGGTCGGTCGCGAACTCCCAGTCGAACAGGGTCGGCGGTGGGGCGGATCCGTCTGCGGATCCGCCCGTGGATCCGTCCACGGACTGGTCGGCGGCGGGCTCTTCGGGGGCTGCGGGGGTCTGCTCGTGCACCCGGAGACCGTATCCCGCCCGCCACCCATCACCCCATATGGGTCAGTTGTCGCGGCTGTCCGTAGATCGGCTCTGGCTTGACCTCACGTTCCCCGGCGTTCCTACTTTCGGTTTTGTGGATGTGAGGATCTTGAAAAGCAGCTTCGCGGTGGTGGAGAGACGGGCCGAGCATGCGGTCAAGTTCTTCTACTCCCACCTCTTCTGGCACAACCCCGGAGTCCGTGATCTCTTCCCGGCCTCCTTCGAAGACATGGAGCGACAGCGGGACCGGCTCTTCGCCGCGCTCACCCATGTGATCGCCCACCTGGAGAACGAGACGCTCGTCCCCTATCTACGCGACCTCGGCCGCGACCACCGCAAGTTCCTGGCGGGGCACGAGCACTACGCGGCCGTGGGCACCAGCCTCATCGCCGCGCTCGCCGAGGCCTCCGGGTCCGCCTGGCATCCCCAGGTCGAAAAGGCCTGGTCAGAGGCGTACCAGATGATCGCCGACGCGATGATGGCCGGCGCCGCCGCCAGCGACGATCCGCCCTGGTGGGACTCGGAAGTCGTACGCCACCTGTTGTACGGGGAGGACATCGGCGTCCTCACCCTCCGCCCGCACGTGCACTTCCCCCATCTCCCCGGCCAGTACACGAGCGTGAGCAGCAACCGGGTGCCGACCACCTGGCGCACGTACTCCCTGGGGAACGCCCCCCGCGCCGACGGGACGCTCGACCTGCACGTCAGCCGGATCGAGGGCGGCCGCCTCAGCACCGCCCTGATCCGCGAGACGCAGCCCGGGGACGTGCTGCGGCTCGGCGCCGCCGGCGGACAGATGACCTTCCGCCGCGAGGACCGCCCGGTCAGCTTCATAGCCGCCGGCACCGGCTGGGCCCCGGTCCGCGCGATGCTGGAGGACCTGGCGGAACACCCTCCCGATCAGGACGTGCGGCTCTTCGTGGTCGCACGGGACGCCGCGCACCTCTACGACCGCCCGCTCATCGACGCGTACGCGGACTCCCTCGACTGGCTGAGCGTCACCTACATCACCCCCGCCCCCGGCCAGCACCGCAACCAGGCCACCGACCGGCTGGCGACCGCGCTCAGCAACCGCGGGCTCTGGCCCGACCAGGACGTCTACCTGAGCGGTCCGCCGCAGTTCATCCGGGAGACCTCGTACCTCCTGGAGGGGCTCGGCGCACGTCCCGACCGGATCTTCTACGACTCCGTACCTGCCAGTGGCAAGAGCCAGGACGACGCGAGCCGCCCGATGGGCTTCGGCGAGTGGTTCCTGAACCGCCCCGACCCGCACTGGCACAACCCGTCCGGCCGCGCGCCCCGGGAGTATTGAGAACATCGCTGCCTGACGTCGTTGCGGGACCTCCCGCTGCTGAGGGCTACTCGCCGACGCCCTCGGCCGCACGGATCGCGTCCCGGTAGGTCCGGGCCGCTGCGCGCAGCGCGGTCTCGGGGTCGGTCCCCGCCGCCTCGGCGCGCGCCGCCAACTCCAGCAGTTCGTACCCGACCCCCTCCCCGCGGGGCAGGTCCACGGGTACCGCCCCCGCGCGGGCGCGACCCGCCAGCTTGGACGCGAGCGCGAGACCGGGCTGGCCGAGCGGGATCCCGTCGGTCACCGACTCCCGCTGCTTCTCCACCTGCTTGGTGCGCTGCCAGTGTGCGTTCACGTCCTCCGGGGTTTCCGCCGTGGCGTCGCCGAAGACGTGCGGGTGCCGGTGGATCAACTTCTCGACGAGGGCTCCCGCCACGTCGTCGATGGAGAACGCCTCGTCCTCTTCACCGGGTCCGCCCTCCTCCGCGATGCGCGCGTGGAAGACCACCTGGAGCAGGACGTCCCCGAGTTCCTCGCGCAGTTCCTCGCGGTCCCCGGCCTCGATCGCCTCGACCAGCTCGTAGGCCTCTTCGATGGCGTACTTCGCCAGTCCCTCGTGGGTCTGCTCCGAGGTCCAGGGGCATTCGCGCCGGACCCGGTCCATGACCTGGACGAGGTCGAGCAGGCGCGCGCCGGGCAGATCGTACGAGCCCGGCAGCAGCTCCAGGTCCGGTACGGCGACCCGGCCGGAGCCGGCGAAACGGGCCAGCCCGTCGGTGAGCCGCCGGTCTCCCTCACCGCTGAGCAGGACGACGACCGTGTGCCCGCCGGCGCACTCCTCGATCAGCGCCTGGGCGTCGGGGGCCTCCAGGGCGACCTCGACGCCCGCCTCGCGCAGGTAGGGGAGCTGGACGTGTCCCGGGTCGGCGCACAGCACCCGGTCCGCGGCCTGCAGGGTTTGCCAGGCCGGCCAGGACAGCATGCCGGGGGCCACCCGGTGGCTCGTGGTCAGCAGCACGATGCGGCCGGTGGGCTCGGAGGACACGTCGTCAGTCACCCTCCGAACCTACCTCCCCCGGCCTAGGCGCCGGTGGGGGGCTGCTCGGGCCGGGTGACCTGGGTGATCCAGGGGGTGGAGTGCTCGCCGAGGGTGACCCGCTGGGGGTCCCAGACGCCGTAGCGCGGGTTGACCTCGATGCCGAGCCCGGCCGCGGCCTTCGCGGCGGGCTCGGCGAGCTTGCCCTCGCCGTACTTGGCGTTCAGCTTCTCGAAGAGCACCTGGTCCCTTACCCAGCGCTCGATCTGGTCGGGGGCGACCGCGGCCTTCTGCAAGATCGCCTCCTCGAACGCCGCAGCCCCGCGGTTGCCCTCGTCGTAGGCCTTGCGGGCGTCCTGGAGCTCCTTGGGGGTGACGGTGATCCCGGCGTCCTTCGCCATCCGGTCGAGGATCCGGCTCTGCAGCATCGTGCTGAGCTTGACCCGGTCGAGCTGCGGGACGGCCGCGATGAGCTCGGCCGCGTGTTCGGAGCGGTTCTGTGCGGAGCGGACGTCGTTCACCTGGGCCTGGAGCGCGGAGGTGGTGATCCGTTCGCCGCCGATCACGGCCGCGGTGCCGGGGCGGGCTTCGCCCGAGCACGCGGACAGCAGAGGGGCCGCCAGGAGCAGGGCGGCGGAAACGGAGAGCGCTGTGCGACGGTGCAAAGGAGCCTCCAGGGCCGGGAGATTGTGCTTCGGTGCACAAGGGCCGTGCGGTGATCGATGTTATGCAGTCGAGGTGATCAGAGCCACCGGTTCGACCAACGATTCCGGGGGTGTTGGGGTTCGCGTCCACCGATGGCCACCCTTCGGCCCACCGGGAGTGCCAGGGTCGGCCCACCATGTCGACACCGCACCGCTCCCCGCGCCGCCCCGGTCTGCTCGGCTCGGCGCTCGCCGCCCTGGTCACGGTGGTGGCCGTGGGCGCCGGCGACGCCGTGGCGCGCGTCTTCCCGTACGGGCCCCGCCACCGCAGCATCAACGACCTCGGCAATCAGTTCGTGCCCTTCCACGCGCACCTGTGGGACCTGCTGCACGGACGCGCCGAGGGCGGGCTGCTGCTGAACTGGCAGTCCGGCTACGGGACCAGCTTCCTGCCCGACTTCGGGACCTACCTGACCAGCCCGTTCGCGGTCCTGGTGGGGCTGTTCCCGCGCCAGGACATCGACCTCGCGGTGTACGTGGTCACCGTGCTCAAGACGGCGGCCGCGGCGGCGGCGATGGCCTGGCTGCTGCGCACCCAGCGGCGCGGGCCGGTGTGGGCGGCGGGGCTGCTCGGGGCCTCGTACGCGCTGTGCGGCTGGTCGGTGATCGAGGCCTCGTACAACCCGATGTGGCTGGACGGGCTGATCGCCTTCCCGCTCCTGTGTCTGACGGGTGAGTGGGCGTTGCGCTCGCGCCGCCCGGCGGCGGCCGTGGTGGTGGTGGCGCTCTGCTGGACGGCGAACTTCTACACCGCCTACATGGCGACGCTGGGCGCGGTCCTGGTGCTGCTGGTCCGGCTGCTCCTCACCCGGGAGGGCGCGGCGGCTCGGCTACGGGTCCTGGTGCGGGCGGCGCTGACCACCGCGCTGGGCGTCGCCCTGTCGGCGCCGGTGCTCGTGCCCCTCTTCCTCAGCTCGAAGCAGGCCTACCCGGGGTGGTTCAAGCCCTTCGTGCCGGTGGCGACCGAGGACCTGCTGGCCCGGCTGCTGCCCGCCACCTACTCCTTCTCCTCCCCCGCCCTGTTCATCGGCACCGGGACCCTGCTGCTCGCGGCGGCCCTGCCCTTCCACCGGGCCGTGGCGGGGCGGGAGCGGCTGGTGTGGACGGGGCTCGTCCTGCTGGTGCTGCTGTCCTTCCAGTGGATGCCGACGCACCTGGCCTGGCACCTCTTCGCGACGCCCAACGGCAGCCCGTACCGGCAGACCTTCGTGCTGGCCGGGATCGTGGTGATGGCCGCCTGGGCGGGGCTGTCGGCCGGGCCGCCCGGGCCGTGGGCGCTGACGGGCGGCGCGGCGGTGCTGGCGGCCGTCCTGCTCGCGGCGAGCGGGAGCCGGCTCGCGACCCCGTGGGGACTCGCCCTCTTCGGCGGCGGCCTGGTGGTGGCGGGCGCGGCTTGGTGGGCGCTGCGCCACCCGCGCCTGGTCCTGCCCGCGGCGGCCGTGCTGGCGCTGGTCCTGCCGGCCCAGGCGTCGGCGACGACCGCGTACGGGCATAAGGGCAAGCTGGCGGGGCTGGACGACTACCCCGTCTGGGGCGCGGCCCACTCGGCGCGCGCCGGGGCCCTGGCGGGAACCGAGGGCTGGCCCGCGTACCGCACGGACGCCGGGCGGCCGGCGCTGACCGGCAACGACCCGATGCTGCTGGGCGGGGAGGGCGGCGCGTACTACAGCAGCCACACCCCGGACCTGTTCACACGGACCATGGCGGCCCTGGGCGCGGGCTGGACCTCGCGCGGCCGCAACGTGCAGAGCCTCGACAATCCCGTGACGGACGCCGTGTTCTCCGTCGGCGCCCGGCTGCGGCCCGACGGCACGGTCGCGCGGGCCGAGGTCCCGCCGCTGGTCACCGTACGCCCGCCGGGTGCGGAACCCGCCTACGGGGCCTCGCCCTTCGCCAACCAGGAGCTCCTGCTGGGCGCGCGGGTGTACGAGGACCCGCTCTCCCCCGGGGTCTGCCGGGCCGGGACGGAGGCCTTCCTGTGGGCCCCGGAGTACAACGGCACGGCCCGCCGCGCGGACGGCCCGCCCTTCCGCCTGAACGCCAACCCGCCCCGCAACAGGGCCGCCCTCCAGCCTCTGGGGGTCTCGCACGGCCCTGCCTCGGTGCTGGTCTTCGAGCAGGCGGCTCCGGCGCACTGGCAGCTGTCCTGCCTGGACCGCTCCCTGCTGACCTCGGCCGTCGCCCGACTGCGCGCCACGGCGGCGGTGTCCGTACGGGTCGGCTCCTCGGGCGTCCGCGCCGTGCTCCCGCCGGGCAGCACGGGCACGGCGGTGCTCTCCGCCCCCGCGATCGCGGGCTGGACCTGCAACGGCCGCCCGGCCGCCGGCCGGCTGGGCCTGATCGCGGTCCCGCTGGACGGCCGCACCACCAGTCTCAGCTGCACCTTCCGGCCCCCCGGCCTCATCCCGGGGGCGGCGGTCGCGGTGGCGGCCCTGCTGCTCCTGGCGGCCCTGCTGGGTCTGCCCGGCCGGCCCGGCCCGCTCGCGGCGGGCGGGCGGCGTCGGCGGACCTGCCCCGGCCGGAGCGTCAGCGGACCTGGCCCAGCCAGAGCAGGGTGCGGCGGACCTCCTCGGTGAAGGGGTGGTTCGGGCCGTGCAGGCGTTCCGCGTCGAAGAGGAGGCGCGCCAGGGTGTCGTGGGCCGCCGGACGGTCGCCGAGGGAGAGCAGCAGGTGCGCTATGCGGCGGCGGACCTCCAGCGGGAGGCCCGGGTCCGGGTTCGCGTAGTGGTTCTCGAAGAGCGGCAGCAGCGCGCGGTACTCGGCGAGGGCGGCCGCCGGTTCGCCGAGCTGTTCCAGGCACTGGGCCGCGTCGTAGCGGAAGCGCAGGGACTGCGGGTCGCCGGCCGGGAACTCCTCCGCGAGCCGGCGCAGTTCGGGCAGGGCGCGCCGGTACTGGCCGTCGTCCATCAGCGTGGCCGCGTACTGCTTGCGCAGGGAGCGGACCACCGGCGAGTGCGCGCCGTGCTGCTCGGCCGCCGCCGGGAGGATGCCGCCGAGGATGTCCACGGCTTGAGTGAGCCTGCCCTGGTCGAGGAGCTTCTTGGCCTCCTCGACGGCCGCCGGGACGTCCGGCCTCGGCGGCGGGGGCGGAGTCGCGGGCCGGGGCGGGATCACGGTGGCGCGGTCGGGCCAGGGGGCTTGCGGGCGCAGGAAGGGGCGGGTCGGGTCGAGGGGGCCGGTGGGGGCGCCCGAGCCGTGGTGGGGCAGCAGCGGCGCGAGGGCCGCGTACACCGCCTGCGCGGAGGCGGGGCGGTCCTGCGGGTCCTTGGCCAGCAGGTGCAGGAGTACGGCTTCCAGCTGCTGCGGGACCTCGGGACGCAACTGGCGCACCGGGAGCGGGGGTTCGTACAGGTGGCGGTGGAGCACCCCGAGCGCGGTGGAGCCGGCGAAGGGGACGTTGCCGGACAGCAGCTCGTACAGGACCACGCCGAGCGCGTAGAGGTCGGTGTGCGGGCCGACGGCCCCGCCCATGGCCTGCTCGGGGGCCATGTACGCGGGGCTGCCGATCGGCGAACCGGTGCTGGTGAGGCGGGTGGTGTCGGTGTCCATCACGGAGGCGACACCGAGGTCGAGGACCAGCACGGTCCCGTCGGGGCGGACCATGACGTTGCGCGGCTTCAGGTCCCGGTGCACGATCGGCACCGCGTGCACGGCCGACAGCACCGAGCACAGCTGCGCGATCACCGAGACCGCCCACGGCCACGGATAGGGATCGTGCTCGGCGAGGTGGTCGGCGAGGTCGGCGCCCTCCACGTACTGCATGACGAGGTACAGCTCGTCGCCGTCGCTGCCCGCGTCGTGCACGGTGACCAGCCCGGGGTGGTCGACCTGAGCCGTGACCCGGCATTCGCGCACGAAGCGGCGGCGCAGCTCCTCGGCCACGGAGCCGGGGCCGGCCACCTTGTCGGGGCGCAGCAGTTTGACCGCGACGCGGCGGTCCAGGCGCCGGTCGTACGCCGTCCACACCTGGCCCATGCCGCCCTGGCCCAGGATGGTGGCGAGCTGGTAGCGGTCACCGATGAGCCGGTCCGTCACGGGCGGGGGTCCTCGTTGTGGGGCGGCTGCTGGCGGCGCAGGAGCTCGCTGAGCTCGTCGAGTTCGGCGCGGACCTGCCCGATGCGCGGGGGCGCCGTCGGGGCGGGCGCGGACTCGGGGGCCTGCTGCGGGGCGGGCTGGGCCACCGGCGGGTATCCGTAGGCGGGCCCGGCCGGCTGCTGGGGCGGTACGTAGGGGGAGGCGGGCGGCGGGTACCAGCCGGCCGCGGCGGGCCCGGCCTTGAGCGCCTCGAAGTGCCGGATCTCGGCGACGAGGTAGTAGATGCACACCGCGAGGCCGTTCAGGAGCGTGCCGAAGGCCCCCACGTCGCTCTGCCAGCCGCTGACGTCCTCGGTCGGGTCCGCGCCGATCAGTGCCAGCGACACCACCTCGGCCACGCCGGAGGCCCCGAGCAGCCACCAGTCCCGGGGTTTGCGGGTGATCAGAGCGAGCCGCAGCATCGTCCCCCAGGCGAGGAACCCGCAGCTCAGGATCGGCAGCAGCGCGAACAGCACGCGGAGCGCCACCACGCTCCCGGTGGTGGGCTGGTGTCCGTGGGGCGGCGGGGTGCCGGGGCCGTGCATCGCTGCTCCTGACGGGCCGTGCGGAGAAAGGGCGGAGAAAGGGCGGAAGGGCGAAGAAGTGCGGAGGATTCCGGGTCAGAGCGTATACAGCGTTCCCGGCCGGGAGTGAGGGGATGCGCTCAACCGTTGTACGGTCGCAGCCCCGGGCGGTCCGCCGCCCTCATTCCGGCCGGACCGTGCCGTCCGACAATCCGTCGTACAGCCCCTGTACGAGCTGCTCCCCGAGCCGGGCGGCCAGCCTCAGGGCGTCCTCGAACTCGGCCAGCGCCCGGAACCGCGCCCCGTAGACCTCCTGCTCGCTCCGTGGCAGCCGGGGCAGTTCGAGGCGGCGCACGTCGAGCCGGGTCGTGGTGGAGGCGTGGCTGCTGGCGCGACGGTTGTTGGCGGTGGCGCGCAGGAACCCGGCCAGGAACCAGGGGTCCAGCGCGCCCTGATCGGGCCGCAGCAGTTGCAGGCCACGGCCGAGCGCCGCCCCGGCGGTGGCCGCGTCGACCACGCGGGCCACTCCGGCGCCTCCGGCGAGGGGGACGACCACGTCACCGGGTGCGGTCAGCAGCGGCTGCTCCGCGGCGGCGGCCAGGGTGCCGGAGGGCCCGGTGCCGGCGCTCACGTCGTACTCGGTCAGCACGGGGGCCCGACCCGCTCCGCTGCCCGTGCCCGTGTAGAGGAGCAGGGCTCCGGCGCGGGCGAGTTCGCCGACGGTGGTCAGCGGCAGCCGGGCGGGCGCGGCGGCGGGCCGGTCCGGGGAGGCGGCGGGCGGGGCGGGCGGGGTGAGCCGGGTCGCGCGGGTCAGCGTCGAGTCCAGCCGGTCCCGTACGGCGGTCAGCTCGGCCAGGCCGCCGCCCGCGGCGGGCGGCGGCAGGTGGCGGGCCGGGGTCAGGTCCACATCGTCGTCGAGCAGGTCCACGACGGGCACCACGCGGCGCACGCCCGGCACGTCCGGGGCCGGGCCGCCGCGCTCGTACGCCGTCCAGGCCTCCTCCACCGCGCTGTGCACGGCGGCCCACCCGGCCCGCCCCGGCCCCGGTCCCTGCCCGGGCCCGTCGGCGAGAGCGGCGGTGTCCACGAGGAGCAGTCCCGAGGGGGGCGCCGCGTGCGGGGCGGGCCTGCGCAGCACCCACAGGTGCAGCGGGATCCCGTACGGCGGAGCGGCGCCGGCCGGGAGGGCGACGACGGCCCGCAGCGCGCCCCGGCGCAGCAGGTCGGCCCGGATCCGGCGGCCGGAGCGGCGGGCGGCGGCGGCGGGCGGCATGAGCAGGACGGCGGTGCCGCCGTCGCGCAGGTGGGCCAGGGCGTGCTGGACCCAGGCGAGTTCGGATTCCGCGCGGGCCGGCAGTCCGTATTCCCAGCGCGGGTCGTAGGCCAGCTCCTCGTGGCCCCAGTCGCGTTCGTTGAACGGCGGGTGGCAGAGCACGGCGTCGACCGGTTCGGCGACGGGCCGCGCGAAGGCGTCGGCGCGCAGGCTGTCGGCGGCGGCGGCGCGGACCGGGGCGTCCGACTGCAGAGCGAGGCGCAGGGCGGCGAGGGAGGCGAGCTCGGGCGAACTGTCCTGTGCGTAGCGGGTGGTGGCCCCGGGGAGGGCCCGCAGCAGGCTGCCGGTGCCGCAGGCCGGGTCCAGGACCGTGAAGGGCGCGGCGCCGGCCGCTCCGGTGGAGCCGGTGCTCGCGCCGGAGGCGGGGCCGGCGAGGGCGGCCATGAGGAGGGCGAGGCCGTCCGGAGTGAGCGTGTACTGGCGGGGGTTGGCTTCGAGGTGGCGGCCGAGCAGGAACTCGAAGGCTCCCCTGGTGCCGAGTTCGGCGGCGAGCTCGGCCGCGGCCCGCAGGAAGGGCACCGCGGCGGGCACCAGGTGGGCGGTGGCTCCGAGCGGGTGCGCCGGCCCGAACCGCAGGGCGAGCACCCGGTCGAGGGCGGGCGCCAGCAGGGTGGCCATCCGCTCGTCGGAGACGGCCGCGGCCTCCAGCCACTCCATGGGCCGGTCGCGTACGAGGAGCAGCGCGCTCCCGGCTTTGACGAGCGCGGCCACGGAGCCGCCGGGGTGGGCGGTGACGTACTGCCAGACGCGCTCGCGCAGCGGGACTTCGGCGAGCTTTCCCTGGACCCGGAGCCAGTCGGTGACCTCCGCCAACGCGAAGGAGGGGCTGGTCTCGGTGCCGCCGACGGGGCGGGGGAAGTCGGCGTGGCGGCGGCGCCAGTTGCTCACGGCGGCGCGGCCGACTCCGGCCAGGCGGGAGATCTCCGCGGCGGTGACCTCGGGGACGACTTCGGGGTCGACTTCGGGGGTGGCGACTTCGGGGGATTCGCGGGCTTCGGGGGCGATAGGGGCTGTGGGGGCGGCTGGGGTGGCTGGGGCCTCGGTGGGGGGCTTCTGCTCCGGCATGTGCGCGAGCATACCGCCGCAAAGAGGAGAGACCCATTCACAGCGTGAATTTAACAATCCATCAAAAACTCGTTGACTCGGTTCACAGGCCCTGCTGGGATGATCACACCGAACAGACCGTCAGGTTAGGCAGGAGCCACACGCATGTCCCGTACCACGCGCACCAGCTGGATCGCCCGCACCCCCGGGAAGCAGGTCCTGGCGGGCTACGCCGCGGCCATCGCCCTCGTGACGCTCAGCGCATGCAGCGGCGCGGACACCACCGCCGACAAGGGTGCCGACGCGGCCGCCTCGAAGCCGGCGGCGGCGGCGAGCAGCGCCCCGACCCCCGACGCGGGCAAGGCGAAGTCGGCCATCAAGGGCAGCGGCACCTTCCAGGTCGGCTCCGACGTCCGGCCGGGCCTCTACCGCTCGACGGGCAACAAGGCCGACGACAACTGCTACTGGGAGCGCGCCAAGGACTCCAAGGGCGAGGCGGAGTCGCTCATCGACAACGCCAACGCCGTGGGCTCCACGTACGTGGCCATCGCCGCCACCGACAAGATCTTCAAGACCGAGGGCTGCAAGGGCTGGGAGCTCGTGGACCCGAAGGCCACGGGCACTCCGAAGGCCGAGATGTCCGGCAAGGCCGGCATGCTCAAGGTCGGCGTCGACGTCGCCCCGGGCACCTACAAGTCCGCAGGCTCCACCGAAGACGGCACCGGCTGCTACTGGGAGCGCACCAAGGACGCGTCCGGCAGCGTCGACACGATCATCGCGAACGAGAACCCCGAGGGCCAGGCCGTCGTGACGATCGAGGCCGGTGACGGCTTCTTCACGACCGTCGACTGCCAGGACTGGAAGAAGGCCTGATCGAAGGCCTGATGCAGGGGGTGGTCCGGGCCCGACCCAACGGGTGGCCCAGGGCCTGATGCAGGGGGGTGGTCCGGGCCGGACCCGCAGGGCGGCCCGGGACCCGACCCGGGGGTGGATCAGCGCAGCCGTTCCGGCGGGCGGGTGGGGTTGCCCCCGGTCGGCAGGCGCTCCCCGGGGCAGCCGGTCAGCACGCGCTTCATCGCGTCGCGCTCGCCGGCCGTGACCCACAGACCGTACTTCTGCTTGACCGCGATCTGGGCCGCGACATAGCGGCAGCGGTACCCGCGGTCGGGCGGAAGCCAGGTGGCCGCGTCGCCGTCCCCCTTCTTGCGGTTGGCCGCGGCATCGACCGCGAGCAGGTTCAGCGGATCGTTGGCGAAGGCGATCCGCTTGCCCTTGTCCCAGCCTCCGGCCCCCTTCTGCCAGGCGTCGGAGAGGGCCACGATGTGGTCGATGTCCACGCCGGTGCGGCCCCGTTCGTGCGTGATGCGGGCCCCGGTGTAGGGGTCCTTCTCCAGCACCCCGGTCAGCACCGTGCAGCCGTCCTTGAAGGTGGTCCGTGCCAGGTCCCGCTTGAGGATGTCCTCGCGGGTCCCGCAGCCGCTGCCGTCCGTGTCCACCCAGCCCTTGCCGAACTGCTCGCGCGCGTACCCGGTCTTCGGCGCCCGCCCCTTGACCGCGAGCCCGTCCACCGAGGCCAGGGCCACCGGCCCGTTGGCCGGTCCGGGGGCGTTCGCACCGGCACCGGCGCCGGGTTCGGGGAGCACCGTACAGCCGGAGAGCGCGACGGCCGAGGCGAGCAGGAGGGCGGGAAACAGCAGGTGGGGACGCATAGGACAAGATCATAAACTCCATGCGTTTACGGGACGTACCGACCCTCCAGCGAGCGAACCGCACCAAACGGGCGTAGCGTCGCAAACGGGATCACGGAAGGAGCCCGAGCATGGGGATTTTCGACAGGTTCAAGGACAAGGGCAAGGACATCTCCGACAACCTCGAGCAAGAGGTCAACGAGAAGACCGGCAACAAGTACGCCGACCAAGTCGACAAGGCACAGCAGCAGATGGAAGAGAAGCTCGGCATCGACGACGACCCGAACAAGTAACCCAGCGGGAACGCGAACGGCCGCGACCGGGGACCGGAAGGTCCCCACCGCGGCCGTCGCCGTGCCCACGAACGCCGTGCCCACGAACGCCGTGCCCACGAACGCCGCGCCTACGAGCGCTGCACCTACGAGCCGAGGATCGTGGCGAGGAACTCCCCGGTCCAGCCCAGCAGTTCCCGGCCGACCAGCGGCTTCCCGCCCACCCGGGCGGTCTTCGGCCGCGGCACCAGCACCTGCGAGGCGGCCGGCTTGATCACCGAGCCCGGGTAGAGCCGCTTCAGCCGCAGCTCCTGCGATTCGCGCAACTCCACCGGCCCGAAGCGGATGTTGGGCCCCTGGAGGGTGATGTCACCGACCCCGCAGGCGCGGGCGAGCATCCGCAGTCCGGCCACCAGCAGCAGGTTCTCCACCGGCTCCGGCAGCTTGCCGTAGCGGTCGGTGAGCTCCTCGCGGACCGCCTTGACGTCCTCCTCGGAGTTGGCCGCCGCGATGGACCGGTACGCCTGGAGGCGCAGCCGCTCGCCCGGCGCGTAGTCGTGCGGGACGTGCGCGTCGACCGGCAGCTCGATCTTGACCTCGAGCGGCGGCTCCTCCTCTACCCCTCCGTCCACGGCCGACCGGTAGTCCGCCACGGCCTCGCCGACCATCCGGATGTAGAGGTCGAAGCCGACGCCGGCGATGTGGCCGGACTGCTCGCCGCCGAGCAGGTTGCCCGCGCCGCGGATCTCCAGGTCCTTCATCGCCACGTACATGCCCGCGCCCATCTCGGTGTGCTGGGCGATCGTCGCGAGCCGCTCGTGCGCGGTCTCGGTCAGCGGCTTCTCCGGCGGGTAGAGGAAGTACGCGTACCCGCGCTCGCGGCCACGGCCCACGCGGCCGCGCAGCTGGTGGAGCTGGGAGAGGCCGAAGTTGTCGCCGCGCTCGACGATGAGGGTGTTGGCGTTGGAGATGTCGATGCCGGATTCGACGATCGTCGTCGAGACCAGGACGTCGAACTTCTTCTCCCAGAAGTCCACCACGACCTGTTCCAGGGCCTGTTCCGACATCTGGCCGTGCGCCGTCGCGATGCGCGCCTCGGGCACGATCTCGCGGAGCTTGGCGGCCGCCCGGTCGATGGACTCGACCCGGTTGTGGATGTAGAAGCACTGCCCCTCGCGGAGCAGCTCGCGGCGGATCGCGGCGCCGATCTGCTTCTCCTCGTAGGGGCCGACGAAGGTCAGGACCGGGTGGCGCTCCTCGGGCGGGGTGGTGATCGTGGACATCTCGCGGATGCCGGTCACCGCCATCTCCAGGGTGCGCGGGATGGGGGTCGCGGACATCGTCAGCACGTCGACGTTGGCGCGCAGCTTCTTGAGCTGCTCCTTGTGCTCGACGCCGAACCGCTGCTCCTCATCGACGATGACCAGGCCCAGGTCCTTGAACTTGGTCTCCTGCGAGAACAGCCGGTGCGTGCCGATGACGATGTCGACGGAGCCCTCGCGCAGGCCCTCCAGGGTCGCCTTGGACTCGGTGTCGCTCTGGAAGCGGGACAGCGCCTTCACCTTGACCGGGAACTGCGCGTACCGCTCGGAGAAGGTTCCGAAGTGCTGCTGCACCAGCAGCGTGGTCGGGACGAGGACGGCGACCTGCTTGCCGTCCTGGACCGCCTTGAAGGCCGCTCGCACGGCAATCTCGGTCTTCCCGTAGCCGACGTCTCCGCAGATCAGGCGGTCCATGGGGACCGACTTCTCCATGTCCTCCTTGACCTCGGCGATGGTGGTGAGCTGGTCGGGGGTCTCCACGTACGGGAAGGCGTCCTCCAGCTCGCGCTGCCAGGGGGTGTCCGGGCCGAAGGTGTGGCCGGGGGCCGCCATGCGGGCGCTGTAGAGCTTGATGAGGTCGGCGGCGATCTCCTTGACCGCCTTCTTGGCGCGCGCCTTGGTCTTGGTCCAGTCGGCGCCGCCGAGCCGGTGCAGGGTCGGGGCCTCGCCGCCGACGTACTTGGTGACCTGCTCCAGCTGGTCGGTGGGGATGTAGAGGCGGTCGCCGGGCTGGCCGCGCTTGGCCGGCGCGTACTCGACGAGCAGGTACTCGCGGGTGGCGCCCTGCACGGTGCGCTGCACCATCTCGATGTAGCGGCCGACGCCGTGCTGCTCGTGGACGATGTAGTCGCCGACCTCCAGGGTGAGGGGGTCGATCGTCTTGCGGCGCCGGGTCGGCATCCGGCCGAGGTCCTTGGTGGCGGTGCGCTGGCCGGTGAGGTCGGTCTCGGTGAGGACGGCGAGCTTGAGGGCCGGGTCGACGAAGCCGTTGTCGAGGGAGCCGCACGAGACGTGGACCAGTGAGGGCTCCAGGACGCTGACGTCCGCTTCCAGGCGGGCCGCGATGCCCTCGCCGCCGAGCACCTCGACGGTACGGGCGGCCGGGCCGTGGCCCTCGGTCAGGAAGACGGTGCGCCAGCCGTCGGCGAGCCAGGCCTTGGTGTCGGCGAGCGCGCGGTCGGTGTCGCCGCGGTAGGCCTCGGGGGCGTGCATGCCGAGGGTGAGGGTGTCGCCGTGGACCGCGGCGTCTTCGTCGGCGGCGAACGGGGACACCGACCACCACATCATGCCGAGCTCGCGCGCGTGGTCCCGTACGTCCGCGATCCCGCGGAGGGAGGCCGCGCCCACGTCGATGGGGGCCTCGCCACCGCCGGCGGTGGCGGCCCAGGAGGCCATCAGGAACTCCTGCGAGGTCGCCACCAGGTCGGAGGCGCGCGTGCGGACCCGCTCCGGGTCGCACACGACGGCCATCGACCCGGCGGGCAGTACGTCGATCAGCAGCTCCATGTCGTCGACCAGGACCGGGGCCAGGGACTCCATGCCCTCGACGGCGATCCCCTCGGCGATCTTGTGAAGCAGTTCGCCGAGCTCGGGGTGGAGCTCGGCGAGGGCCGCGGCGCGTTCGCGCACCTGGTCGGTGAGGAGCAGCTCCCGGCAGGGCGGGGCCCACAGGCCGTGCTCGGCGATCTCCAGGGAGCGCTGGTCGGCGACCTTGAAGTAACGGATCTCCTCGACCTCGTCGCCCCAGAACTCCACGCGCAGCGGGTGCTCCTCGGTCGGCGGGAACACGTCGAGGATGCCGCCGCGCACCGCGAACTCGCCGCGCTTCTCGACGAGCTCCACACGGGCGTACGCGGCCGCGGCGAGTGCCTGCGTCACCGCGCCGAGGTCCACGCTCTCGCCCTGGCGCAGGCTCACCGGGACCAGGTCCCCGAGCCCCTTGACCTGCGGCTGGAGCACGGAGCGGATCGGCGCGACGACCACGGAGACCGGCCCGGCGGCGGGGTCGTCCTTGCTCGGGTGCGCGAGCCGGCGCAGGACGGCGATCCGGCGGCCCACGGTGTCGCTGCGCGGGCTCAGCCGTTCGTGCGGCAGCGTCTCCCAGGAGGGGTACTCCGCCACCTCGTCGGGGTTGAGCATCGAGCGCAGCGCGGCGGCCAGGTCCTCCGCCTCCCGCCCGGTGGCGGTCACCGCGAGCACGGTGCGCCCGGTACGGGCGGCCAGCGCGGCGATGGCGAAGGGCCGCGCGGCCGCCGGGCCGACGAGGTCCACGTGCATGCGGTTGCCGTCCCCGGCCGCGGTGACCGCCTCGGCGAGTGCGGGGTCCCGGGTGACGGCGTCGAGCAGTCCGTGCAAGCTCATGAAGGCGGCTTTCCATCCGATGAGGTGCGGCGAGTTCCCGCGAGGCGGCAACGCGAAGGACCCGACACGTCGAACGGGCCGGGGGTTCCCACCCTACGACGCGGGTCCGACAGCCGCGCGTGGGATTCGGGCCGCCCGTGGTGGTGGCGGCGCGGCACCCGGTCCGCTCCCGAACGACCCCGGCCCCGCCCCACCCGAACGGGTGAGGCGGGGCCGGGACTCCCCCGAACGACCGACCGGCGATTACTCGCTGGCGATCGCGTTCAGTACGTTCATCCGGCCCGCCCGGAAGGCGGGGACCAGTGCGGCCAGCAGGCCGACCAGGGCGGAGCCGGCGAACACGCCGAGGATGGTGGGCCACGGGATCTCGAGGATCTTCATGCCCTCCAGTGCGAGGAGCTGGTGGGCGGTGGCGCCCCAGCCCATGCCCAGGCCGAGGCCCAGCAGGGCGCCGAAGAGGGCGATGACCACCGACTCCAGGCGGATCATGCGGCGCAGCTGGCGGCGGGAGAGGCCGATGGCGCGCATCAGGCCGATCTCGCGGGTGCGCTCGACCACCGAGAGGGCCAGGGTGTTCACCACGCCCAGGACCGCGACGATGATCGCGAGGGCGAGGAGGGCGTAGACCACGTTCAGGAGCTGGCCGACCTGGTCCTTCAGCGCCTGCTTGTAGTCCGTCTGGTTGAGCACCTGGTACTGCGGGTACTCGGCCAGCGCCGACTTGACCGCCGCGTAGGCGGCGTCGTCCTGGCCGTCCTTCGCGGTGGCCAGCACCATGAAGGGCCGGGGCATCTTGTCGGCGGGCAGGTTCGCCTCGGCGACGGCGGTGCTGACGTACTTCATGCCCTTGTCGAGGTTGCCCTCGTCGCTGGTGATCGCCGCGACCTTGAGCTTGGCGGTCTTGCCGCCGGTGAAGGCGACCGTCAGCTCGTCACCGAGCTTGACCTGGTGCTTGGTGGCGTATTCGGAGCCCACCGACATCGAGCCCGGCTTGTACGCGTCCGCGTGCTCGCCGGCGGTCGTCTTGCGACGGACGTCCTGGGCGTAGGTGGGGTCCTGGACCCCGAGGCCGTCGTTCTCGGTGGTGCCGTCGGGGGCGGTGATCTTGGCGTCGACCTCCCGGTAGGCGGTGACGTGCGCCAGGCCCTGGGTCTTGCGCAGTGCTTCCTCGGCCTGCGGTACGACCGGCTGCCCGGTCTGGGACTGGACGATGAAGTCCGCGCCGACCGACTTGTCGAGCTCGTCGGTGGCCGAGGCCACCATGGAGGAGCCGACCACCGACAGGCAGGCGACCAGCGCGAGGCCGATCATCAGCGCGGCGGCGGTGGCACCGGTGCGGCGCGGGTTGCGCAGCGCGTTGCGCTCGGCGAGGCGGCCTATGGAGCCGAAGGGCCGCAGCACCGGGGCGGACAGGGCCCGGACCACGACGCCCGCGAGGAGCGGGCCGATCACGATGAACCCGATGAGGGTGAACAGCACGCCCAGACCCAGCCACTGCGCTCCGGTCCCGGCGGCGTCGGCGCTGCCGGCGAGGTACAGGGCCGCGGCGCCGATGCCGGTGAGGCCCAGGCCCAGGGCGGCACGGATCCGGCCCGCCTTCTTGTCGCCGGGGGTTCCGGACTCGCGCAGGGCGGCCATCGGGGAGACCTTGCCGGCCCGGCGGGCCGGTATGAAGGCGGAGACGACGGTCACGACGACGCCGAGGACGATGCCGATGACCGGGGTGGTCCAGGCGATGGTCAGGTCCTCGGTGGACAGGCTCATGCCGAGCTGGCTCATCAGCTGCATCAGGCCGACGGCCAGGCCGACGCCGGCGGCGACGCCGAGGATCGAGCCGACCACGCCGAGCAGCAGTGCCTCGATGACCACCGACTTGAGGACCTGGCCGCTGTCGGCGCCGATGGCCCGCATCAGGCCGATCTCCCGGGTGCGCTGGGCGACCAGCATCGAGAAGGTGTTGAAGATCAGGAAGATCCCGACGAGGAAGGCGATCGCGGCGAAGCCGAGCATCACCCACTTCATGATGTCGAGGAAGTCCATGTTCTTGCGGTTGTCGTCCGCGGCTTCCTTGGCGGTCTGCAGCTTGTAGGTGTCGGCGCCGAGGGCGGAGGCGACGTTCTGCTTGAGCTGGGCGTCGCTCACCCCGTCCTTGGCGGTGACGTTCACGTGGGTGAAGGCGTCCGGGGCACCGAGCAGCTTCTGCTGCGAGGTGGCGGTGTCGAAGTAGACGACGGTCGCACCCGGGTTGGTCACGGTGAAGGCGGCGATACCGGTGATCTTGGAGCGGATGTCGCCGGTGACGGCGATGGTGCGGATGTCGTCACCGAGCTTGAGGTGGTGCTTCTTCGCCGTGTCGCTGTCGATCATCACGTCGGTGGGGCCGCGCGGGGCCTGCCCCTCGATGATCTTCATCGACCGCAGTTCGTTCTCGGTCCAGTTGCCCGCGAAGGTCGGGGCTCCCGTGGTCGAGCCGAGGTTCTCGTTCTTGGAGTTGACGACGGTGACCGCCATCGAGGACACGCCGCCCTCTGCGGACCGCACGCCCTCGGCCTTCTTCACCTGCTCGACGACCGAGCCGGGCAGCGCCTGCGGCTTGCCGGTGTCGGGGGTCTCCCCGCTGTTCTCGGCCGCCTTCGGGGTGATCGTGACATTGGCGTTGGTGACCGCGAACAGCTTGTCGAAGGTGGTGTTCATGGTGTCCGTGAACACCAGGGTCCCGCAGACGAAGGCGACGGAGAGCAAGACGGCCACGGCGGAGAGCGCCATGCGCCCCTTGTGCGCGAAGAAGTTGCGCCGCGCGGTCTTCATGACGGTCATGACGTCCGCCCACGGGCGTCGAAGTCCTTCATGCGGTCCAGGACCTGGTCCGCGGTGGGCGTGTGCATCTCGTCGACGATGCGGCCGTCGGCGAGGAAGATGACGCGGTCCGCGTAGGAGGCGGCGACCGGGTCGTGGGTGACCATGACGATGGTCTGGCCCAGCTCGTTCACCGAACGGCGCAGGAAGCCGAGGACCTCCGCGCCGGCCCGGGAGTCGAGGTTTCCGGTGGGCTCGTCGCCGAAGATGATCTGGGGCCGGGAGGCCAGGGCGCGGGCGACCGCCACGCGCTGCTGCTGGCCGCCGGAGAGCTCGGTCGGACGGTGCTTGAGCCGACCCGCCAGACCCACGGTCTCCACGACCCGGTTCAGCCACTCGGCGTCGGCCTTGCGGCCGGCGATGTCCATGGGGAGCGTGATGTTCTCCAGGGCGTTGAGCGTCGGCAGCAGGTTGAAGGCCTGGAAGATGAAGCCGATCCGGTCGCGGCGCAGCTGCGTGAGCTTCTTGTCCTTCAGCCCGGTGATCTCGGTGTCGTCCAGGAAGATCTGCCCGCTGGTGACCGTGTCCAGACCGGCCAGGCAGTGCATGAGCGTGGACTTGCCGGAGCCAGAGGGCCCCATGATCGCGGTGAACTGGCCGCGGTGGATGTCCACGTCCACCGCGTCGAGGGCGACGACCCGCGTCTCGCCGGAGCCGTAGGCCTTGACGACCTTCCGCGCCCGCGCCGCGACGGCCTCATGCCCTCCAGTGCCCCCGTGCCTGGTTTCGGTCATAGCCGTTGTCACGGTGTTTCCCCTCGTTCTGTATGCGTCTGGTCGTCGGTTCGTGCGCTGTGATGCGCTTCATTCGAAGTCTGTCGGGCGGGGTGCCGCGGCGCGCTGGTGCCAATCGCCGTATCCATAGGGGTGCTAGCCCTACCCCCCGGACTCCCGCCCTGTAGACACCAGTTAAGGACCCCCGCGGCCTTTCCTCCTCCTCCCCCGGGACGAAGCGTCCCTGGACCCTTATGAGGACCAACCCCTAGGGGATCTCGCCCGTTGGGACGAGGCGCCCTCGGGGGATACCACCCCGTAATGGCGCAGTGAGAAGGTGTTCGCGCAGGTACGCACGGGGGGAAGGGTTTTTCATGGGCTCAGGGGAGAGCACGGGCGCGAGTACCGACGACAGTGCCGGTGGCATACCCGAGGACGACCAGGCCGGATCCGGAGGTCAAGCCTCCGCCAAGGCGGGCGCGGATACCGGTACGGGCGCGGGCGCGGGTACGAGCACGGGCGCGGGTACGAGCGCGGGCGCGGGTACGAGCACGCGTACGCGGGCGGCATCCGCACCCGGGCGGCCCCGTAAGGCCGTCGTCGCCTCCCTGATGCTGACCATGGGCCTCGTCGCCCTCGACGGCGCCATCGTCGCCACCGCCGTCCCGCAGATCGTCGGCGACCTCGGCGGCTTCGCCGTCTTCTCCTGGATCTTCTCGGGTTACATCCTGGCCGGAACGGTCACCCTGCCCGTCTACGGCAAGCTCTCCGACACCTACGGCCGCAAGCCCGTCCTGCTCCTCGGCATCAGCCTCTTCCTGCTCGGCTCCCTGCTGTGCGCGGCCGCCTGGAACATGGCCGCCCTCATCGCCTTCCGGATCCTCCAGGGCCTGGGCGGCGGTGCCCTGCAGGGCACCGTCCAGACCCTGGCCGCCGATCTCTACCCCCTCAAGGACCGGCCGCGCATCCAGTCCCGGATGTCCGTGGTCTGGGCCGGCTCGGCGCTGGCCGGCCCCGCGCTCGGCGGGCTGATCGCCTCGTACACCGACTGGCGCTGGATCTTCCTGCTCAACCTGCCGCTGGCCGCCGCCGCCCTGTGGATCATCAGCCGCCACCTGGTCGAGCCCACCCGGCCCCCCGGCCGTACCGGTCCCGTCGACTGGCCGGGAGCCGTGGCCGTCTTCGCCTGCGGGGGGCTGCTGCTCTTCGCGCTGGTGCAGGGCGGAGTCGCCTGGCCCTGGCTGTCGGCGCCCTCGCTGGTCCTGCTCGGAGCCGCCGCGGCGCTGGGCGCGCTCGTCGTCTGGATCGAACGCCGGGCCGAGCAGCCCATCCTGCCCGGCTGGGTGTGGCGCCGGCGCACCATCGCCGCCGTCAACCTGGCCATGGCCGGGCTCGGCCTGCTGATGGTCGCCCCGATGCTGTTCATGCCGACGTACGCCCAGTCCGTCCTGGGCCTCGGCCCCACCGGCGCCGGCCTGGTCGCCTCCGCGATGACCCTGAGCTGGCCGATCAGCGCCGCCCTCGCCCAGCACGTCTACCGGCGCATCGGCTTCCGCAACACCGCCGCCACCGGGGTCGGGCTGGCCGCCCTGATCCTCGGCTCCTTCGCCCTGCTCCCCTACCCCGCCCCGACCTGGCAGCCGGTGCTGATCATGCTGCTGCTGGGCGCGGCCCTCGGACTCTTCCAGCTCCCGCTGATCGTCGGGGTCCAGTCCACGGTGGGCTGGGAGGAGCGCGGAACCACGACGGCCTCGGTGCTGTTCTGCCGCAACGTCGGGCAGAGCGTCGGCGCGGCGCTGCTGGGGGCCGTCGCCAACGCCACCATCGCCTCCCGGCTGTCACAGTCCCCGGTGCCCGGGCTCCCCTCGAACCTGGACGACGTGTCCAGGGCCCTGACCCACCCCGGCCTCCTTCCCCCGGAGGCCGCCGAGTACCTGCGCCGGGCGGTGGCCGCCGCCGGGGACCACATCTTCCTCGGCGCGAGCCTGGCGGCGGCCGCGTCGGCCCTGGTGCTGCTGCTGGTGGCGCCGCGCCGGTTCCCGGTGCTGCCGGAGCAGCGGGAGGGATGAGGGCGGCGGGCGTGCGGGCGGCAGGGGTACGGGCGGCAGGGGTACGGGCGGCCGCGGCGGGGATGGCGCGAAAGGGATCCCGCGGAGGGACCGGGAATTTGTCATGCTCGGGCTGATTCGGTAACCCTCTGCGGAGACGCCGCACTTCCGGGGGGACCACACATGACGTCCGCGCTCTTCGCACTCGCCTTACTCGCCGCCCTGGCGGGCCCGATCGTCCTGCGCCTGCTCCGCCACCCCGGGTTCGTCACCGGCCGCGACGGGCGCCTCTCCACCTCGACCACGCTCGCCCTGGCCTGGACGGTGATCCTGCTCTGGCTGCTCCTGACGACCCTCGGCTACGGACTCACCGCGGGCGGCGGCGTCGACTGGTTCCAGGGACCCGAGGAGCCCCTGTCCTCCCTGACGACCGTCTACCTCCCGCTGCTCGGTGGCCCGTACGCCGCCCTCATCGCGGCGAAGGCGGTGGTCGGCATGCGGGTGGAGCGGGGCTCCATGGCCAAACCGGCGCCGAAGGGCACGAAGCGGCGCCCGATGCACGACCTGATCTCGAACGACGGCGGGCGGACCGACCTGGTCGACCTGCAGTACGTCGCCCTGAGCGCGGTCACGATGCTGTACGTGGTGGCGTTCTTCCTGACGGACGTGGGCGGCGGGCTGCCGAAGCTGCCTGCGGAGATGTGGGCGCTGACCGGGGCGCCGGCCGGGGCCTACCTCCTGAACAAGGTGGCGGTGCGGGGGAACCCGGTGATCACGAGGGTGTCCGTGACGGACGGTCTCCTGACGGTCGAGGGCGGCGGCTTCGGGGACAACCCGCGGGTCGAGCTGGACGGCACCGCCCTCCCGACGACCGTCACCCCGTCGGGAGCCCTGTCGGCCGCCCTCCCCGAGGCGGCGCCGCCCGCCTTCACCGTGGTGGTCACCACCCACGGCCTGCGCAGCGACCCGGCCCCCTACGGCCCCCCGTCTGACCAGCCGTCCTGACGGATCCGCTGCGCGGGGCGAAGTCCCCCGGTCCTCGAACGCCGGACGGCTGGATTGGCCGGGCGCGGCCTGTACGTGCGGGCCGGCACCAGCCGAAATCCAGTCCCTCCGGCGTTTGAGGAGCGGGGGTCCGGGGAGCTGGTCCCCGGGAACGGCGGCGCGCGTAGCCGACCGGGTCAGCCCTCCGCCGGGGCGCGGCCCGTCAGGGCGGCCAGGCTGGAGCGGACGTGGTTCATGTGGGCCCGCATCTCGTCCTGGGACTCCCCGTGCTCCCGAAGGATCCGCTCCGTCTCCCGCCCGACCCGCTCCTCCCGCACCCGCGCCTCCGCGATCAGCTCCGCCGCCTTCGCCTCCGCGTCCTCCTGGCCGTGCCGGGCGGTCTCCTGGGCCTGCGCGAACGCCCGCTTCGCCTCCGCCAGCCGGGATTCCGCGTACCGCTCCAGCTCCGCGTGCCGGGACTCCAACTCCGCCTCCCGCGCCGCCAGCTCCCGCTCCGCCGCGTCCCAGCGCTCCGCGTGTTCCTGCTCGCGCTCCGCGAGCAGCGCGTCCGCCCGGCGGGCCGTGTCCGCCAGCGCCGCCTGCGCCTCCGCCCGCCAGGCCTCCGCGTCGTCCCGCGCCCCGGTCCGCGCGTCGTCCGCCTCGCGCCCCGCACGCAGCAGTGCCTGCCGGGCCCGGACCTCGGTCTGCTCGCGCACCGCCTCCGCGTCGCCGCGCGCCAGCTCCGTCACCCGGTCGGCGTGCGCCTCGGCGGCGCCCGCCGTCGCCAGCGCGTCCGCCCGCGCCTCGCCCCGTAGGGTCTCGGACTCCTCCTCGGCCAGCAGCAGGATCCGGCGGGCGCGCTCGCCGAGCTCCTCGTACGTCTGCGGGGCCAGTCCGGAGACCTCCACGCGCAGCCGCTCCGCCTCCGCCTCCATCTGCTTGGCCAGCACGGTCAGCCGGGCCACCCGCTCCCAGGCATCGTCCCGGCTCCCCGACAGCCGGGCGAGGTACCGGTCCACCTCTTCCGCCCGGTAGCCACGGCCACGCACGGTCGTAAAGGGTGCACTCATCCTGGAAGCGCCTCTCTCGCGGGGGTTCCTGCCAAGGATGCGTCATTTGCTCATAGAAGCCCGAATGGCCGGGCCGAGACCCTGTTCGAGGGTCACGGCCCGGCCATCCGGATCAGCGGAAGATCCGCGCGAGATCAGCAGAAACCGGTCAGAGCAGCCCGTCCCACATCTGCTCCAGCAGCACCGACCACCAGTTCTCCGGCGACGCGAGCGCCGCACTGTCCAGGCCCACCAGATTCGCCTGGAAATCGACGGTCCAGCGGCCCGCCTGCTCCGGCGTCAGATGCTGGCGCAGCCGCCACATGTGACCCAGCATCGCCAGGGACCGTACGAACTGCGGCAGCGAGGAGTTCACGAACTGCGGGGGCACGGGCGCCCCGCCCGGACCGCTCTCCACCGGCACCGCCACGATGTGCGCGGTCCCGTACTGCACGCACAGCGCCTTGCCGAAGTCGCTGCCCACCACCAGGTACGAGCCCGCGTCCGAGGCCGGCTGCACCTGCCGCTGCGCCGCCAGTTCGGCCAGCGTCGGCAGCGGGGCACCCGGTACGGCCTGGGCCCAGAAGAACGGCCCGAAATCGACCGGCAGTCCGGACCACATCAGCGTCTGCGCAACGATCTCCGGCACACCCTGCCGGGACACGGCGCGCTGCTCGAAGCGGAACACCCCTTGCGGCCCGAACGCCCCCGCCAGCTCCTGCGCGATCGCGTCCAGCGGGATCGCCGGCTGCAACGGCACCTGCGGCAGCGGCGCGCGCACCGGCGCGGGGCGCGCCGGTCCGTCCGCCACCTGGTGCAGTTCGCCCTGGTGGGTCAGCAGGTGCCGCATGCCCTGCTGCCGGCCCGCGTGGTCCGTGCCGTACGGGGCCACGCTGGTGATCCGGACCTGCGGCCAGGTCTCCCGGATCATGCGCGCGCAGTAGCCGCCGGGCAGCTCGCACGAGGCCAGCTCGGTGTGCAGCTCCAGCACCTGCTGCGGAGGCACGTTCATCGACCGCAGCTCGTACAGGATCTGCCACTCCGGGTGCGGGGTGCCGGGCGCGGAACGGCGGATGAGCTGCTGCTCGGAACCGTCGGGCGCGCGGTAGCGCAGCACGGCCTGGTAGCCGGGGCCGACCGTGGGGACCCCGGGAGCGGGGGCGGGTGCCTGCGGCGCGTGTACGGGTGACTGCGGCGCGGGGCCGGGCGGCGCGGGCGGCTGCCCGGCACCCGACTGCGGGACACCGGGCGGGCCGGGCGGGCCCGGCTGCTGCGGTCCGCCCGGACCGGCCAACATCGTGGCGGCGTAGGCGTCCCCGCGTCCGCCGGAGCCACCGGGCACCCCGGGCGGACCGGGAGGCGCGGGCTGCCCGGTCACGGCCGGACCCGCCAGCATCGTCGCGGCATGGTCCAGCCCGCCACCGGGCACGCCGGGAGGGCCGGGGGGACCGGGCGGCTGCCCGGCACCCGGAACCCCGGGAGGACCGGGCGGACCCGGCGGCCGCGGCCCACCGGGACCGGCCAACATCGTGGCGGCGTACGCGTCTCCGCGCCCGCCCGAAGACCCGGGAGCACCCGGCGGACCGGGAGGCGCCGGCGGCTGCCCGGTCACGGCCGGACCCGCCAGCATCGTCGCGGCATGGTCCAGCCCGCCACCGGGCACGCCGGGAGCCCCCGGAGCTCCGGGCGGGCCGGGCGGTCCGGGCTGCTGCGGCCCGCCGGGACCGGCCAGCATGGTGGCGGCGTACGAAGGCGACTCCGCACCGCCGCCCGGCGCACCGGGCGGACCCGGCGGAGTCACGGGCGCGGGGGCCCCGGGCCGGTTGACCCGGGCCTTGCTCGTCGGCGCGTCGGCGATGTCCCCGCCGGACACCGACCCGGAACCGGACACCGAACCGGAACCAGGCGCCGAACCGGAACCAGGACCGGACGCCGAACCCCGACCTGACGCCTGCCCCCGCCCCGACCCCGACTCCGGGTCCAGCGCGGGCACGACGGCGGTCTTCGGCAGTTCACTGCCCCTGGGCATCAGGGTCGTGCGCGCCTCCGGGCCCGGCCCCGACGAAGCCGGGGCGTCGTCCAGGTCCGACCCGGACAGCGGCGGCGCGAACACCGTCGCCGGCAGCGGTACGGACACGGAGTCCGCACCGGGGTTCACGTCGGTCCCGGCCCAGGGCGTGGCCCCGGTCGGGACCGCGGCGGGCACCCCGTCGTTGGCGGTCGGCTCGTAGGGGACCTCTCCCCCGCGCCGCAGCGGCACGGGCTCCGGTTCCGGCTCCGGCTCCGAAGAGCCCGCCCCGGAAGCGGCCGGTGCCGCCTGCCCGACGGGCGCCGAAGGGGCCAACGGGTTCGCCGGGGCCGCCGGGATCCCCGCCCGGTCCGCCGCCTCCTGGAGCCACTCCGGCGGACTCAGCATGAAGGAGGTCTGTTCCGAGTCGATGCGCGGCACCGGCACCGAAGCCTCGGCCTGCGCGGCCGACGCCCCGTACTCCTCCTCGTAGCGGCGGATCACCTCACCCACCGGCAGGCCGGGCCAGAGCGTCACCTCCCCGCTGTCCCGCGCGATGACGAGCCGCTGCCGGCCGCCCCCGGACACGGGGCCCGCGGGGCGGTCCTCCGCCCACACCACGAAACCGAGTCCGAACTCCCGTACGCGCACCTCGCGGTGCTGGTACGCGGGCACGTCCCCGTTGATCCATTCCTCGGCGCGCTCCTGCGCCTGCGCAAACGTCACCATCGCGCCGTCACCCCTCCACCGGTGCCGTTGCCGACCCGGCACCCGGAACCGAACGCTCCGCCGAACCCGCACTCGAACCCGCACCCGAGCCCTGACCCGTCACGGGAACCGAGCGCGCGAATCCGCCGTCCACCATCAGACCGGCCACCGTTTCCAGCTCCGGCGGATTGCCCGCCAGCCGTTCCAGGAAGGCGTCGAAATCCGTACCGCACGGCAGCAGCAACCGCTCCACGCGTTCCTGCACCGACCAGCCGTCCTGGTCGCGCGCATCGTCGTACGGAGAGAACCAGACCGAGCCGACGGCCTCGCCGCGCACCTTCACCGCGAGGAGCCCGCCCTGAGCGAAGGCCACGCACAGGTAGTCCTTCGTCAGGTGGTCCCGCAGGCACTTGTTGACGTAGACGAGGTCGTTGACCGCCGCCTCCTCGCGCACCGTGAAGAACGGCTGGTCCACCAGCAGTCCCAGCTCCACGTCGAGCCCCGTGCCCACCGGCGCGCAGCCGCCCGCCGCCTTCAGGAAGGAGCGGTACGCCTCCGGGAGCCGGTAGCCGAGGTCCTCCTCGACGCCTTGGACCTGCTGCTCGGACACCGAGACCACCGTCTTGGGCAGTCCCAGGTGCACCGGGCGCACCTCCTCCAACGGCCGCGTTCCGCGCTTGCCGTGGTCCACCGCCGTCGTCGTCAGACCGGCGTGGTGCCTCAGCAGGCACTTCACCTCGACGGGGACCAGCTCCATCCGGCGCGTGCCGGACGCGTGGTGCCAGGTCCAGCCGTGCGGGGTCGACACCGGTCCGACCGTGTCCCACAGCTCGTGGCCGGTCGCCCGCATGGCCGCGTTCGCGGACACGCAGTCGGTCAGGCGCAGCTCGTCCACGCCGAAGCCCTCCGGGGGCTCGGCGATCTCGACGGCCGCGCGCGCGTACGGCGCGAAGTCGGGATGTCCGTTCGCGTCGATGCGGACTCCGTGGGGATGGCGCGCGGCCCGGACGGGGTCCGGGAAATGCACGACCTGCCCCGAGTAAGCGGCGTTGGGTGGCGCGGCCTGATGCCCGAGCCGACCTGTCGTCATGGCGGTAGCCCCCTGCTGGATCTGGCTGGTTCACCACAGCCTATGTGCTCCGGCAAGGACGTCACCCGCACGTGTGCGGGGACCCCGCAGGACGGCCGGGAAGATCCGAATTGATACGAATATTCGACCCCGCTTCCACAGGCGAGGAGACATTTGACAGGCTGTCCCCACAGCACGGGGGCGTGCGCGACAGCGGTCAGCACCGCGGCCACGGGAGGGAAAGCGCACCATGCAGAACACGGCACTACGTACGGCATCGGCCGACGCCCACTCAGGAGGCGCGGGAGCTCAGGGCTCCGCAGGCCCCGCAGCCCCTGCGGGGCCCGGCGGCCCCGCGGCCGTCCCGGCGCAGACCGGCGCCGCGGCCGACCAGGGCTCCGGCGATCCCCGCCTGCGCTGGGGCGGCGGCGGGGACGGCCGCCCCGCCGTGCCCACGCTGCGCTTCCGCCGCGACGGGATCCTGCCCACCGTGGCCGCCGCCCTGTCCGTACGCGGCGAAACCCTCACCGGCACCGCCGGCAAGGCCGACCAGCCCCCCGTACTGCACGCCCTCGTACAGGATTTCCTCGACACCCTCACGAGCGGCCAGCGCGAACGTTTCACCGGCCGGTGTCCGGAGGCGATCCTGCTCTCCCGCCACCTCGCCACCGTGGAGGGCGCCCGCAGCAAGCGCGCCTCGCGCAAGCCCCTCACCCCCAGCGAGGCCCGCCGCTCGCTGAAGCACTCCAAGATCACTGCCCGCCGCATCCGCGAGGACGGCGACCCGCTCCACGGCAGCTACGCACCTCCCTGCCGCTCCTGCGAGGCCCTCCTCGCCCACTTCGGCGTACGCCCCGTCGACCTCTCCCACCCCGAGTAGCCGCCATGACCACCGCTTCCGCTTCGTACGCCCGCTCCTCGGCCACCCGCTTCCCGGTCGCCGTGGACTCCGCCCTGCGCACCGCCGGCTGGGAGCCGGGGCGCTGGGACATCAAGCAGGCCGAGTACTGGGCCGACACCCTGCGCGACCACACCACCCCCGCCGGGCACCGGCACACCGTCTTTCCGGCCGCCGTCGAGGCCTGGGCGGAGTTCGGGAACCTCACCGTCACCGCTCCGGGCCCCGGCCGCCAGATCGCGCCCACCGCGATACGCATGGACCCCCTCACGGGCCTCCACCTCGCCCGCACCTTCGCGGACCTCGGCCGCGCCCTCTCCACGCAGCTCTGCCCGCTCGGCGTCGAGGCCGACGGCACGTCCCACCTCGCCCTCGACCAGGAGGGCCGCGTCTACTGCGTGGACCACACCGGCGACTGGTACCTCGGTGCGAGCCTCGACGAGGCCCTCACCCTCCTCCTCACCGGCCTCCAGCCGACCCGCCTGACGACGGCCTAGGGCCGGCACGATCCGGAAGGGACGGCCTAGCCCTCCAGCCCGGGGAGCCGCTCCCCTTCCCCGGGGTAGCGGCCCTCCTCCAGCCGGAAGAGGTACGCCCGCAGATCGGCGGCGAGCCCGCCCTCCAGGTAGGCCCGGAACTCCCGCGCCCCCACGGCGGCGTCCCGGTCGGCGGGATGGACGCTGTCCCCGTACTCGGCCAGCGTGAGCGTCAGGTGCTCCTCGACCCGGCCCCGCCCGGCCCACCAGCGGCGCACCGTCTCCGGGGTCCACCAGCGGTCCCCGTCGTAGGCGTACTCCTGGAAGGGCTCCTCGTCCGCCGCGTTCACCACCTCGCGCACCTCGGCCGGGTTCCGCGGCTGCCGGAAGACGTACTCGAGGGTGCCCTCGGTGCTCGCCGCGTACATCACGTTGCGGGGCGCGTTCAGCCGCCCGGTCCAGCACGTGTCCGTCTCGCCCGTGTAGAAGGGCCCCGGCACGTTCAGCCAGAGCCTCTTCTCCCACCGCCCCTGAAACAGCTTCCGGTCCTCGTCCGTCAGCTCCGCCACCGGATCCCACCCCACCGTCATCCCCACTTCCGCTCGCTCGGCAGGACCGCCGAGACCTTGAAACCGCCTTCGTCCGTCGGGCCGGACACGAACACGCCGCCCAGGCCGAGCACCCGCTCGCGCATGCCGATCAGGCCGTTTCCGCCGCTGGGCAGCCCCGGCTCGGCCGCCTTGCCGTCGCAGGGGCCGTTCTCCACCTGCATGGCCACCTCCCCCTCCCGGTGCGCCAGCCGTACGACCACGCGTGCGCCCGCGGCGTGCTTGTGGCAGTTGGTCAGCGCCTCCTGCACCACGCGGTAGGCGGTCTGCTCCACCTCCGCCACGTACGCGGAGTACTCGCCCCGCACGTCGAGCTCCACGATCATCCCGGCCGTCCGCGACTGTCCGACCAGCACCTCCAGCTCGGCCAGCGTCGGCCCGTCGTCGAAGCTCCCCACCAGAGCCACCGGCGCCGTGACGGCCGCCGGCTTCGGCGCCTCCGCCCGCAGCACGCCGAGCATCTCGCGCAGCTCCATGAGCGCCTGCCGTCCCATGTCCCCGACCAGCGCCGCGTTCTTCGCCGCCTTCGCCGGGTCCTTGGCGGCGATCGCCTGGAGCGCCGCCGCGTGCACCACCATGAGCGACACCCGGTGCGCCACGACGTCGTGCATCTCCCGCGCGATCCGGGTCCGCTCCTCCGTACGGGCCCACTCCGCCCGTTCCTCCGCCCGGTCCGCGAGCAGCGACAGCTCCCGCTCCAGCGAGTCCGCCCGCTCCTGCAGGCTCTCCATCAGCCGTCTGCGGGCCGCCGTGTACAGCCCGAACAGCACCGGCGGCACGGTCAGCGCCACCGCCACGAACACGGACAGGGTGATGACGAGAGTGAGGGTGACCTCCGGGTCCGCCCGGGTCCGCAGGTACATCACCACGAAGGTCGCGGCCAGCGACATCGACGTCAGGGTCGCGGTGATCCGCCGGGGCACCTCGGAGGCGGCCAGCGTGTACAGCCCGACGACCCCGAGCAGGAAGCCCATGGCCGCGGGCGACACCGCGATGCCGACGAGCACCACGACGATCGGCCAGCGCTGCCTGAGGACGAGCACCGACCCGACCAGCAGCCCGAACAGCACCCCGGCGAAGACCGGGATCCCCGCCTCGTGCGCGAACCCGACTCCCTCCACCCCGCACTCGACGGCCGACACCGCGCCGAGCCCCAGGTCCAACACGGCCGACCTGCGCCGCTCCCACCACAGGGGCCCGTCCCGCCCGGCCCCCGCCTTTCCCTGCTCTTCCCCCGTACTGGTCATACGGTCCAGCCTACGCAGCGGCCCCGGTCCGGAGGCGACCGGAAATCCCGGTGAAGGGCTCGGATTTGTACCGTCGCATTCAGGGCGCCTGGTGCGGCATAGTAGGTCCCGTCGGCTCGACCACCAGGGCTTAATGTCCGGTTTAGCCGATTAATCCCCTGTGGTGTAATTGGCAGCACTGAGGCTTTTGGTGCCTTATGTTCGGGTTCGAGTCCTGACAGGGGAGCCCCACGGTCCGGGTCCTGGCTTTCGCAGTCGGGACCCACCCTCGTTTAGGGCCTTAAACCCACCGGTATCCTTCACGGGTCCACCACCCGAAGCCGAAGGACACACCCGTGAGCGCCAACCGCCCGGCAGCCGTCGTCGTACTCGCAGCGGGTGAAGGCACCCGCATGAAGTCGGCCACACCCAAGGTTCTGCACGAGATCAGCGGGCGCTCGCTCGTCGGTCACGTCGTCGCCGCCTCCCGCGAGCTGGACCCCACCCACCTCGTCGTCGTCGTGGGCCACGCCCGCGAGCAGGTCACCGCGCACCTCGCCGCGATCGACGCCGACGTCCGCACCGCGGTCCAGTACGAGCAGAACGGCACCGGGCACGCCGTCCGGATGGCCCTCGAAGAGCTCGGCGACCGGCCGGCCGGCACCGTGGTCGTCGTCTGCGGCGACACCCCGCTGCTGACCGGCGAGACCCTGGCCGCGCTGACGGCCACGCACGAGGCCGACGGCAACGCCGTCACCGTGCTGACCGCCGAGGTCCCCGACTCCACCGGCTACGGCCGGATCATCCGCGGCACCGACGGGGCGGTCACCGCCATCGTCGAGCACAAGGACGCGACCGACGCCCAGCGCGCCATCCGTGAGATCAACTCCGGGGTCTTCGCCTTCGACGGCGCCCTCCTCGCGGACGCCCTCGGCAAGGTCCGCACCGACAACAGCCAGGGCGAGGAGTACCTCACCGACGTGCTCGGCATCCTGCGCGAGGCCGGCCACCGCGTCGGCGCGGCCGTGGGCGCGGACCCCCGGCAGATCCTCGGGATCAACAACCGGGTCCAGCTCGCCGAGGCCCGCGCCCTGCTGAACGCCCGTCTGCTGGAGCGCGCCATGCTCGCCGGCGTGACGATCGTCGACCCGGCGAGCACCCTCGTCGACGTGACGGTGACTTTCGGCCAGGACGCGATCGTGCACCCCGGCACCCAGCTGCTCGGCACCACGCACATCGCCGAACAGGCCGAGGTCGGCCCCAACACCCGCCTGAAGGACACGCACGTCGGTGCGGGCGCCCGGGTGGACAACACCGTGGCGGACACCGCCGTCGTCGGCGCCTCGGCGAGCGTCGGCCCCTTCGCGTACCTGCGTCCGGGCACGAACCTGGGCGCGAAGGCCAAGGCCGGCACGTACGTGGAGATGAAGAACGCCACGATCGGCGAGGGCACCAAGGTCCCGCACCTGTCCTACGTCGGCGACGCGACGATCGGCGAGTACACGAACATCGGCGCCGCCAGCGTGTTCGTGAACTACGACGGTGAGCACAAGCACCACACGACCGTCGGCTCACACTGCAAGACGGGCTCGGACAACATGTTTGTGGCTCCCGTCACGATCGGGGACGGCGCCTACACGGCCGCCGGCTCCGTGATCACGAAGGACGTGCCGCCCGGCGCCCTGGCCGTGGCCCGTGGCCAGCAGCGGAATATCGAGGGCTGGGTGGCCCGCAAGCGTCCGGGAAGTGCCGCCGCAACGGCGGCTCAGTCGGCGGTCCACGAGGACTCCGACGAACGCTGAGGTGAACTGACCGGAAACGGCTACGCCCGAGACGGCGTACCGTGATAGGTGAACGCAATTCGGCTGGCTCACCGTGTGCGGGACGGACGCACATGGGGGCGAGCAGCTTTCCCACGTCTGAGGAGACAGTGCTGTGACCGGGATCAAGACGACCGGCGAGAAGAAGCTGATGCTCTTCTCCGGCCGCGCCCACCCCGAGCTGGCCGAGGAGGTCGCGCACCAGCTCGGTGTCGGCCTCGTGCCGACCAAGGCTTTCGACTTCGCGAACGGCGAGATCTACGTCCGCTTCCAGGAGTCGGCGCGTGGCGCGGACTGCTTCCTGATCCAGAGCCACACGGCTCCGATCAACAAGTGGATCATGGAGCAGCTGATCATGATCGACGCGCTCAAGCGCGCGTCGGCACGCTCCATCACCGTGATCGTCCCGTCCTACGGGTACGCCCGCCAGGACAAGAAGCACAAGGGCCGCGAGCCGATCTCGGCCCGCCTGGTCGCCGACCTGCTGAAGACCGCGGGCGCCGACCGCATCCTCACGGTCGATCTGCACACCGACCAGATCCAGGGCTTCTTCGACGGCCCGGTCGACCACCTTTCGGCCCTGTCGGTCCTCGCGGACTACGTCGGTGCCAAGGTCGACCGCTCCAAGCTGACGATCGTCTCCCCGGACGCCGGCCGCGTACGCGTCGCCGACCGCTGGTGCGACCGCCTGGACGCCCCCCTGGCGATCGTGCACAAGCGCCGCGACAAGGACGTCGCCAACCAGGTGACCGTCCACGAGGTCGTCGGTGAGGTCAAGGGCCGCGTCTGCGTCCTGGTCGACGACATGATCGACACGGGTGGCACCATCTGCGCCGCCGCCGACGCGCTCTTCGCGCACGGCGCGGAGGACGTCATCGTGACGGCCACGCACGGCATCCTGTCCGGCCCGGCCGCCGACCGCCTGAAGAACTCCAAGGTCAGCGAGTTCGTGTTCACGAACACCCTGCCGGACCCGTCCGACCTGGAGCTCGACAAGATCACGGTGCTCTCCATCGCCCCGATGATCGCCCGCGCCGTGCGCGAGGTCTTCGAGGACGGCTCGGTCACCAGCCTGTTCGAAGAGCAGCAGTAAGCACGCCCGCTGTGCGTTAGATCATTTTTGGGTACGGCCTCCCCGCCGGGTACACTCCTTGAGTTGCTCGGCGAGGGAGGCCGTACCTGTTTCAGACGGGTATGGATGCTCCGTTATCGACGCGCTCTTCGTAGCAGGCCGTGTTCCGGCCGGGTGACTGTCGTCCATTTCCGTCACCCCACGAGGAGTGAGCATGTCCGAGATCAAGCTTTCCGCGAAGGTCCGCGAGAACTTCGGCAAGGGTTCCGCCCGTCAGGCCCGTCGTGACGCCCTGACCCCCGCGGTCATCTACGGCCACGGCACCGACCCGAAGCACGTCAACGTGGACGCCCACGCGCTCCAGCTGGCGCTGCGCACCCCGAACGTCCTGCTCTCCCTGGACATCGAGGGCGCCGGCACCGAGCTGGTCATCCCGAAGGCCGTTCAGAAGCACCCGCTGAAGCGTTCGATCTCCCACGTCGACTTCCTGATCGTCAAGAAGGGCGAGAAGGTCACCGTCGACGTCGCGATCGTCACCGAGGGCGAGCTGGCCCCGGGCGGCAACATGCTGGAGACCCTCCAGAACACCATCTCCGTCGAGGCCGAGGCCACGCACATCCCGACCGAGGTCACCGTCTCGATCGCGGGCCTCGAGGCCGGTGCCACCATCACCGCCAAGGACCTGGTCCTCCCGGCGGGCACCACCCTCGCCGTCGACGGCGACATCGCCGTCCTGCAGGTCATCGGTGCGGGCACCGAGGAGCCGGCCGCGGAGGCGGGCGCCGAGGCCTGAGCCTCGTCCCTCCCCCTCAGCACTTGCTGAACGACCGCCGTCCGGCTCCACTGGAGCGGGACGGCGGTCGTCTTCGTATAAGGAGCTTTTGATGTCGGACGACGCGGCGCCCTGGCTGATCGTGGGCCTCGGGAACCCGGGTGCGGAATACGCGGGCAACCGCCACAACATCGGTTTCATGGTCGCCGACCTGCTGGCGGAGCGGATGCGCGGCAAGTTCAAGGCGCACAAGGCCCGCGCCCAGGTGGTCGAGGGCCGGATGGGCCCGCCCGGACCGCTGAACCGGCGCGTGGTGCTGGCCAAGCCCATGTCGTTCATGAACCTCTCCGGCGGCCCGGTGACGGCGCTGCGGGACTTCTACAAGGTGCCGCTGGACCGGATCGTCGCGGTCCACGACGAGCTGGACATCGACTACCCGACGCTGCGGCTGAAGCTGGGCGGCGGGGACAACGGCCACAACGGGCTGAAGTCGATGACCAAGGCGATGGGCCCGGACTATCACCGGGTGCGCTGCGGCATCGGCCGGCCGCCGGGCCGGATGCAGGTCGCGGACTTCGTGCTGAAGGACTTCTCCTCCACGGAGCGCAAGGAGCTGGACTGGTTCGTCGACCGTTCGGCGGACGCCGTGGAGTGCCTGATCCAGGAGGGCCTGGAGCGCGCGCAGTCCACGTACAACAGCTAGCAGGTCCCGATGCACGAGGGGCCCGTGCACCATCGGTGCACGGGCCCCTCACGCATGTGTCGTCAGCCGGTGTTGCGCAGGCCTGCGGCAACGCCGTTGACGGTGAGGAGCAGGGCCCGGGACAGGATCGGGTCCGCCTCCTCGCCGCGCTCGGCGGCCGCCCGCTGGCGGGCCAGCAGGGAGACCTGGAGGTAGGAGATCGGGTCCAGGTAGGCGTCGCGGACCGAGAAGGTCTGCTGGAGGACCGGGTTGGAGTCGAGGAGCTTCTCGCCCCCGGTGATGCGCAGGACCTCGCGGACGGTGAGCTCGTGCTCGGCCTCGATGCGGGCGAAGACGTGCTTGAGCTCGTCGGGCACCAGGGTGTCGACGTAGTGGCGTGCGATCCGCAGGTCCGTCTTGGCCAGCGTCATCTCGACGTTGGACAGGAAGTTGCGGAAGAAGTGCCAGCGCTCGCCCATCTCGGCCAGCGCGTCGCCCTGGCCGGCCTCGCGCAGGGCCTTCAGGCCCGAGCCGACCCCGTACCAGCCCGGGACGATCTGGCGGGACTGGGTCCAGCCGAAGACCCACGGGATGGCGCGCAGGCCGTCGAGGCCGGCGCCGGAGTCGGGACGGCGCGAGGGGCGCGAGCCCAGGTGCAGGTCGGCGAGCTGGTCCACGGGGGTGGCGGCGAAGAAGTACGCCGGCAGGTCCGGGTCCTCGACGAGCTCGCGGTACGCGTCGTGCGCGGCGTCCGAGACGGTGTCCATGGCCGCGTCCCAGCGGGCCAGGTCCTCGTCGGACTGGCGCGGGGCGGTGTGCAGGGCGGAGGCCTGGAGGGTGGCCGCGACGGTCAGCTCCAGGTTCTCGCGGGCCAGGGAGGGGACGAGGTACTTGTCGGAGATGACCTCGCCCTGCTCGGTGACCTTGATCTCGCCCTCCAGGGTGCCCCAGGGCTGCGCGAGGATCGCGTCGTGCGAGGGGCCGCCGCCGCGACCGACGGTGCCGCCGCGGCCGTGGAAGAGGCGCAGGCGCACGCCGTAGCGGTGGGCCACGTCGCGCAGCCGGCGCTGGGCGCGGTGGATCTCCCACTGGGAGGTGGTGATGCCGCCGAACTTGGAGGAGTCGGAGTAGCCGAGCATGACCTCCTGGACGTCGCCGCGCAGCGAGACGAGGCGCCGGTAGGAGGGGTCCGCGAGCATCTCGTCGAGGATGACGTCGGCGGCCTTGAGCTCGTCGGTGGTCTCCAGGAGCGGCACGATGCCGATCTTGGCCCAGCCGCCGTGCAGGTCGATGAGACCGGCCTCGCGGGCGAGGACGGCCGCGGCGAAGACGTCGTCGGCGCCCTGGCACATCGAGATGATGTAGGACTCGATGACCTCGGGACCGAACTTCTCGAAGGCGTCCTTGATGGCGCCGAACACGCCGAGCGTCTTCTGGCCGGCCGCGTCGAGCGGGGCCGGGGTGGGCGCCAGCGGGCGCCGCGAGCGGAGCTCCTTGGCCAGGAGGCGGCCGCGGTAGTCGCGCGGCATGTCCGCGTAGCGCCAGGACTCCTCGCCGAGCCGGTCGAAGAGCTGGCCCAGCGCGTGGTGGTGGGCGTCCGCGTGCTCGCGCACGTCCATCGTGGCGAGCTGGAGGCCGAAGGCGGCCAGCGTGCGGATGGTGCGGTCCATGCGGCCGTCGGCGAAGAGCGCGCCGCGGTGCTCGCGCAGGGAGGTCTGGATGAGGGTGAGGTCGGTGAGCAGCTCGGCGGTGCCGAGGTAGTCGCGGCCTTCCTCGTGCGGGGTGCCCTTGGCGAGGCGCTCGCGGGTGTTGAGGAGCTTCTGCCGGATGCAGGTGGCCTTGAGGCGGTACGGCTCCTCGGCGTTCAGCCGCTTGTAGCGCGGGCTGATCTCGGGGAGGCGCTCCAGGTCGGCCTGGAGGGAGGTGAGGAGTTCCTCGGTGGCACCGGTGTAGCGGATGGAGTTCGACAGCAGTCCGCGCAGGAAGTCGATGAGTTCCAGGGCGTCGGTGATGCCGTGCTCGTGCTGGAGGATCAGCACGTCCCGGGTCACGTCGGGGGTGACGTTGGGGTTGCCGTCGCGGTCGCCGCCGATCCAGGTGCCGAAGGTGAGCGGGCGGGTGCCGGCCGGGATCTCGATGCCGACGCGCTGGAGCTCGGCGGCGAGGTCCTCGAGGACGTCGCCGACGGCGCCGGCGTGCAGCTCGTCGAGGTAGTAGATCGCGTTGCGGGCCTCGTCGGCGGGCTCGGGGCGGACCACGCGCAGCTCGTCGGTCTGCCAGACGAGGTCGATGTTCTCCGCGAGGCGCAGGTCGTGGCGGCGGCGCTCGCCGGCTCCCGCGACGGGCTCCTCCAAGAGGGCCGCGATGCGGCGCAGCTTGTTCAGGACGCTGCGGCGGGCCGCCTCGGTCGGGTGCGCGGTGAAGACGGGGCGGACGTTGAGGTTCTTGACCGTCTCGCGCAGGTGCTCGGGGTCCGCGTCCTTGAGCATGTCGGCCGTGCGGGCGAGCAGGCCTCCCTCGGCGGCGCGGTGGGCGCGCAGCTCCTTGCCGCGGTGCACCTGCTCGGTGACGTTGGCGAGGTGGAAGTACGTGGAGAAGGCGCGCACCAGCTTGGCGGCGGTCTCCAGGTCGGTGTCGCCGAGCAGCTCGGCGGCCGCGATGCCGTCGGTGCGGGTGAGGGCTCGGACGCGTTCGACCAGGTCGAGGAGGTCCTGGCCCTCCTGGCGTACGAGGGTCTCGCCGAGGAGGTCGCCGAGGCGGCGGATGTCCGCGCGCAGCTCGGCGTTGGCCGCGCCGGCGGGGGTCGTCGCCGGGGCGGTGGTCGAGTGGGCCTGGTCGGCACTGCTCACAGGTGCGGCTCCTTGCAGTGTTTCGAGCGCTACTGGGAGGTGGGCCCCGGATGCGCGCGGTGGTGCCCGTCCGGACCTGGTCCGGCGGAGCCACCGCTCCTGATGCGCAGCTCGGGCTGCCCGTGCGGACCGCGCTGTCCGACGACACCAGGATAGGTGGCCCGTACCGGTGACCAGGTCCCTGTGTCACCAGGCGGGACGACGGCCCTGCGGCCCGGGCCGAAGGACCCGGCTGCGGGCGCGCTCCTCTTGCCGCGCGGAGGACCTTTGCCATACTTACGTTGCCGTAGGTTACGCACCCGTAGGGATGTGTGGCCGGGCGGCGCGCCTGCCGAATCTCCCTCACCCTCAGGGGACACATCTATGACCATCAGTCCCGACGTGATCGAGGACGCCTCGGCGTCTTCCGGCGCGTCCGTGCCGTCCGCGACCCTCGGCGGTGAGAGCAAGCGGTCCGTGGAGCAGATCGCGCTGCTGCTGTTCATCACCGTCCCCTTCCTCGCCCTGCTGGTGGCGCTTCCGCTCGCGTGGGGCTGGGGGGTGAGCTGGCTGGACGTGGGCCTGATGGTGTTCATGTACTTCCTCGCCTGCCACGGCATCACCATCGGCTTCCACCGCTACTTCACGCACGGTTCCTTCAAGGCGAAGCGGCCGCTGCGCATCGCCCTGGCGATCATGGGGTCGATGGCGGTCGAGGGCCCCCTGGTGCGCTGGGTGGCCGACCACCGCAAGCACCACAAGTACTCCGACCACGAGGGCGACCCGCATTCGCCGTGGCGCTTCGGCGAGACGGTGCCGGCCCTGATGAAGGGCCTGTGGTGGGCGCACATCGGGTGGCTCTTCGACGAGGAGCAGACCGACCAGCAGAAGTACGCCCCGGACCTGATCAAGGACCCGGCGATCCGTCGCATCTCGCGCGACTTCATCTTCTGGACGATGTTCTCGCTGGCGCTGCCGCCGCTGGTGGGCGGTCTGGTGACGATGTCGTGGTGGGGCGCCTTCACGGCGTTCTTCTGGGGCTCCCTGGTCCGGGTCGCGCTGCTGCACCACGTGACGTGGTCGATCAACTCGATCTGCCACGCGGTGGGCAAGCGCCCGTTCAAGTCGCGCGACCGCTCCGGCAACGTGTGGTGGCTGGCGGTGCTGTCCTGCGGCGAGTCCTGGCACAACCTGCACCACGCCGACCCGACCTCGGCCCGGCACGGCGTGCTGCGCGGTCAGGTCGACTCCAGTGCACGCCTGATCCGCTGGTTCGAACAGCTCGGCTGGGCGTCCGACGTCCGCTGGCCGTCCGAGGCCCGCATCGACGCCCGGCGCAAGGAAGAAGTGTCGAACGCGGCATGATGGGGGACGTGGGAAACGACGGCAGCAGTTCCAGCAGCGAGAAGCCCAGGCGCAGCCGCCGGGTCCGGATGACGGGCGCCGAGCGGCGTCAGCAACTGCTGGACATCGGCCGCACCCTGTTCGCCGAGAAGGGGTTCGAGGGCACGTCGGTGGAGGAGATCGCGGCGAAGGCCGGAGTCTCCAAGCCGGTGGTGTACGAGCACTTCGGCGGCAAGGAGGGCCTCTACGCGGTCGTCGTGGACCGCGAGATGCGCCAGCTGCTGGACGGGGTGACGGGCGCACTGACGGCCGGGCACCCGCGGGAGCTCCTGGAGCAGGCGGCCTTCGCGCTGCTGGACTACATCGAGAACTACACGGACGGTTTCCGGATCCTGGTCCGGGACTCCCCCGTGGCCCAGTCGACGGGCACCTTCGCCTCGCTGATCAGCGATATCGCCACGCAGGTCGAGGACATCCTGGGCCTCGAGTTCAAGGCCCGCGGCTTCGACCCGAAGCTGGCACCGCTGTACGCGCAGGCGCTGGTCGGCATGGTCGCGCTGACCGGGCAGTGGTGGCTGGAGACGCGCCAGCCGAAGAAGGCCGAGGTGGCGGCGCACCTGGTGAACCTGTCCTGGCACGGACTGGAGAACCTGGAAGCGAAGCCGCGGCTGGTGGGCCACCGCAAGAAGTGAGCCCCGTACCGCGTGCACGTACGACGGCGCCCCGTCACCGGTGATCCGGTGGCGGGGCGCCGTCGTGTGTGGCGTCAGGCCTTTTCCAAGCCGTGCTTCTCCAGGCCGGGGATCTCGGTCATGCCCAGCACCTCGGTGTAATGGGCGCGGAGCCGCTCCTCCGATCCGGGCGGTGCGGCGAGCTGGACGTGGTCGACTCCGGCGAGCACGCTCAGGCCTCCCTGCGGGCGACGGCGAAGATCCGGCGGAACGGGAAGACGGTTCCGCGGGGGCCCGTGGGGTAGGCCGCGCGGAGCAGGGCCCGGTACTCGGCGAGGAAGGCCTCGGCGGCCTCCTCGTCGTCGGCCAGCGCGGTGAGCACGGGCCGCAGTGCGGTGCCCTTGACCCAGTCCAGTACCGGGTCGGGACCCTGGAGCAGCTGGTGGTAGGTGGTCTCCCACACGTCGGCGGCGCAGCCGAGCTCGGTGAACCGCTCCAGGTATCCGGAGGGTTCGAGGATGTGGATGTAGCGGGCGCCGTGTCCGGCGAGCCGGGCCCGCCAGCGCGGGGCGTCGCACAGGTCGGCGAGGATCCGGTGGCTGGGGGCCGTGAAGTTGCCGGGGATCTGGAAGGCGAAGGTGCCGCCGGGGCGCAGTCCGTTGATCCAGGGGGCGAAGGATGCGGCGTGGCCGGGGACCCACTGGAGGGCGGCGTTGGAAACGATCAGGTCGTAGGTCTCCTCCGGGAGCCAGTCGGCCAGGTTGCCGTGGCGGAATTCGAGCTTGCCCCCGCCGCCGGTGGGACCGGCGTATTCGGCGTCGGCGCGGTGGAGCATCTCCGGGGAGAGGTCGTAGCCGGTGATGTGCGCTTCGGGCCAGCGGTCCGCGAGGAGCGCGGTGACGTTGCCCGGGCCGCAGCCGAGGTCGGCGATGCGGGCGGCCCGGGTGGGGAGATCGGGTATGCGGGCCAGAAGGTCGAGGAAGGGCCTGGCCCGGTGGTCGGCGTGCCGGAGGTATTGCTGCGGGTCCCAGGTGGGGGCGGTCGGCGCGGTGCGCGCGTCGTCCGTGGGGGACGTTGGGGATGCCGGGGGCGCCGTCGTGGTGGCGGTGCCGGTGGTCGACGCCGGAATCCTGGCCGGCGCGGTATCGGAATGCATGTTCGAGCCTCCCTGCTGGCAGTACGGTCGGAATCGGAAGCTGCTCCGGCCCCCTCCATGCCCCATGGTGGCGAAATATATATCTCGATGTCAAGATACTTGAGGTCGAGATACTCGATTTAAAGAGACTTCACGTCGACAGACCCTTTACACTGATCGGCATGGAGGACGAGGTCGACCGACTGGTCGCGGCATGGCGGCGGGAACGCCCTGACCTCGACGTGGAACCGCTCGAGGTGCTCAGCCGCGTCAGCAGGCTCGCGCGGCACCTCGACCGTGCCCGACGGCTGGCCTTTTCCGAGCACGGCCTGGAGCCCTGGGAGTTCGACGTCCTGACCTCGCTGCGGCGAGCCGGCGCGCCCTACCAGCTCTCCCCCGGCCAGTTGTTGACGCAGACCCTGGTGACCTCCGGGACCATGACCAACCGCATCGACCGGCTCGCCAAGAAGGGCCTCGTCGAACGGCTGCCCGACCCCAACGACCGCCGCGGGGTCCTGGTGCGCCTCAGCCCCGAGGGCCGCGACCGCGCCGACCAGGCGCTCGCCGGCCTGCTGGCCCAGGAACGGGCGATCCTGGCCCAGCTCTCGCGGACGCAGCGCGGCGATCTCGCCGGCCTGCTACGCCAGTTGACCGCTCCGTTCGACAACATCCCCGGTTAGTCCCTGCCCCGGCAGTCCCGGCAGGTCCGCGGGCCGTACGCCGGCCCGCCGGGCCAGGGCCACCGCCGCGAGCGTGGAGTGCACGCCCAGCTTGCCCAGCACGTTCTGCATGTGGGTGCGGACGGTGTGCGGGGAGAGGAACAGCCGCGCGGCCACGTCCTTGCGGCCCAGCCCCGCCACCATGCAGCGCAGCACCTCGTGCTCCCTGGGCGTGAGGGACTCCACCAGCCGTTCGCTGTCGGTACGGTGCTTGCGCGCCGCGGTCAGTTCGCGGAGCACTCCGGTCAGCAGCGCGGGCGGAAGGTGCGTCTCCTCGCGCAGGACTCCGCGGATGACGGCCAGGAGCCGCGAGAGCGAGCAGTCCTTGGCCACCCAGCCCGAGGCGCCCGCCTGGAGCGCCAGGGCGGCCCGGCGTGCGTCGTCGCGCTCGGCGAGCACGACCGTACGGACCTCGGGATGGGACACCCGTACGCCCGCCACCAGAGCGATCCCGTCGGCGACGGGCGGGGCGGACCCGGACTCCCGCTGGGTGGGAACGCCCGCGGGGACGGCAGCCAGGTCGGAGTCGACCAGCAGGACGTCGAAGGGGCGGCCCTCGGCCACCGCGCGTTCGAGGCAGCGCAGCGCGGCGGGGCCGCTGCCGGCCGCGGAGACGTCCACGTCCGGTTCGGCCGCGAGCGCGGCGGCGAGAGATTCGGCGAAGATGCGGTGATCGTCGACCACGAGTACCCGGATACGGACCACAAAACCCCCAAGGGTCGGGGAACGGACGACTGCGGGTACGACGCCCGGACCGGGTGATCCGCAGGCGCCGCGGCCGCCGCCGTGACATCTCTGCACTACCCCGGACCGGACGTCGTACCCGACTTGTCTCGACCCCTGAATCAACACCGGCCCCCACCGGTGTCACGCATCAGCGTAGGGCCGGGGTCGGCTCGTGGTTGGCCGAATTGCAGAAGTTTTCCGAGCGATTTTCCGGCGAGGCGCTTCCGGAGGAGCTCCGGGGTGGCTTGAAATCGACTGCTTTCTTCCAGCGGAAGTGTCGTTCCGTCCGGTCGTGTGCCGCGGGCAGTTGCACGGGGGGTATTTCACTCGGCGTGCGCACGCCGGGCGCCCGCGCGCAGCGCCCGGCGAGGGCGCGCCCGGAACGTGCGCGCGCCCCCGCCCTGGTCGGGGCAGGAGCGCGCCTGCGGCAGGGGTGGGGCCGGAGAGTCGGTGGGTGCTGGTGGGTGCCGGTGGGCTCAGCCGCGCCGGGCGCGGGTGAAGTTCCAGGCGTCCGTCACGATGCCCGTGAGGTCCGAGCGGGTCGGGGTCCAGCCGAGGCGTTCGTGAGCCGTGCGGGCGGAGGCGACGAGGAAGGCCGGGTCGCCGGCCCGGCGGGGAGCCACCACCTCGGGAACCTCCTTCCCGGTGACCTTGCGGACCGTCTCGATGACCTCGCGGACCGAAAACCCGCTGCCGTTGCCGAGGTTGCACACCAGGTGCTCCCCCTCGGCGGCGACCCGCAGCGCGGCCAGGTGGGCCTCGGCCAGGTCGGCGACGTGGATGTAGTCCCGTACGCAGGTGCCGTCCGGGGTCGGGTAGTCCTCGCCGAACACCGAGATCGACTCCCGCTCGCCGAGGGCCACTTGCAGCACCAGCGGGATCAGGTGGGTCTCGGGATCGTGCAGCTCGCCGAACTGCCCGTAGGCACCGGCCACGTTGAAGTAGCGCAGCGAGACCGCCGCGAGGCCGTGCGCCGCGCACTCCCCCGCGATCATGTGGTCGACGGCCAGCTTCGAGGCCCCGTACGGGTTGGTGGGGGCGGTCACCGAGGACTCGGTCAGCGGCCCGTCGCCCGGCTCCCCGTAGGTCGCCGCGGTGGAGGAGAACACCAGCCTGCGCACGCCCGCGCCGCGCATCGCGGCCAGCAGGGCCAGGGTGCCGCCGACGTTGTTCTCCCAGTACTTGCCGGGGTTCACCACGGACTCGCCGACCTGCGAGGAGGCCGCGAAGTGCAGGACCCCGTCGTAGGAGGGGTCCAGGTGCTCGGCGGCGTCCTGGATGCGGCCCTCGATGAACGCGGCGCCGGCCGGCACCCCGGAACGGAAGCCGGTGGAGAGGTCGTCGAGGACCGTGACCTCGTGGCCCGCCTCCAGGAGGTGCGCCGCGACCACCCCGCCCACGTATCCGGCTCCGCCGGTGACCAGATACTTGGAAGACTTGGAAGCCTTGGAAGACGCCGTCTCGCTCACGTGACTACTGCCTCTCGCCGGGGAAAAGCACGCACCGTGCGCGTGCTGGTCACCGGCATACCCGAATCCGCGCCGTCGGGGAAATCCCCGGCCCCGATCAGGGCCTGGCGCCCCCGGACGGCGGCAGTCCGGCCCGGTCGAGCAGACCGGTACGGGCGGCCAGCGCGGCCGCCTCCAGCCGCGAGCCCACGCCCAGCTTCATCAGCACCCGCTGGACGTGCGTGCGCGCGGTGCTCGGCGCGATGGCCATGCCGGCGGCGATGAGCCGGGTGTCCTCGCCCTCGGCGACCCGGACCAGTACCTCCACCTCGCGCGGGGTGAGCAGCCGCAGCAGCCGGCTGCCCTCGTCGTCGGGCTGGGCGGCGGGGTTGAGCAGCTCCGCGAAGGCCCCCTGCAACAGCTGCGGCGCGATGGCCACTTCCCCCGCCCGGGCCTTGGCCAGGGCCCGCTCCACGCCCTCGATGCGCTCGTCGTGGCGAACGTACCCCGAGGCGCCGGCCGCGAAGGCGGCCGCGATCCCGCGCGGGCTCGGCACCGGGCCCAGCACGACCACGGCGATCTGCGGGCGCTCCCGCTTGATCCGGACGATCGGCTCGAAGACCCCGGGCTCGGCGGGCGTCGCGGTGCCCAGCAGGCAGACCTCCGGGGCGCGGCTGATGACCAGTTCGGCGGCGCCCGCGGCCGGGGCGGCGGCCGCCAGCACCCGGTGGCCGCGCAGTTTCAGGGCCGAGGCGAGCGCCTCGGCCAGCAGCCGGTGCTCGTCGACCACCATGACCCGTACGCCCATTGAGGTACCCACCCCCGCCCTTCTGACCCGGCAAGCTACACGCTTGTTCGACGACGCGGTGGGGATACCGCGCAGAAGCCCCCGGAAGGACGGACCTTCCGGGGGCTTCGGGGCTTTCCGGGGGTTCTGCGGCACGCGGGTGCCGCTGCCGGTCAGCCCGTCGTGAAGGAGACGAAGATGTAGTACGGGTCGGTGACCACGGAGGACTTGCTGTGCACGGCGTCGCGGGCGATGAAGAACCTCCCGTTGCCGTAGCGGTACTCGGCGGCCTCCGGCACGAACTGGGTCTCGGCGCGCTGCGATTCCTTGGTCGCCGGGTTCTGCATGAGCACGGTCTCCTTCATCGTCTTGCCGTCGATGGAGACGACCTGGCCGCCGCCGTCGTAGGGCGGGATTTTGTGGGCGATGAGGTTGGAGCCGTCCATGCGCAGCGGGTAGATGGTGTGGCGCTCGCCGGCGTCGGCGCGGTCGGCGGTCAGCTTGCCGGTCTCCAGGTCGAAGGAGATGATCTCGTTGGTGCGGCCGGAGTCGGTCGTGCCCTTGTGCTCCTCGGTCGGCAGGTAGATCTTGCCGTTGCCGACGACCATGTGGACGCAGTCCTCGACCTCGGTGGCCCCGCACTCCGGGTTGTAGTTCCCCGAGGTGAGCGGGATGCGCGCCTTCAGCTGGCCCCCGTCGTCGAGCACGAAGAGGTCGCTCACGCCGGTGGCGTTCTTGGAGGTGTCGTTGACGTCCGCCGCGACGATCAGCGGCTTGGTGGAGACGATCTGGGCGAAGTCGAGGCCCGCGGGGAGCTTGTACGAGGACTTCTGCGCGCCGGTGACCGGGTCGAGGCTCTGGGCGGACAGTACGTAGTTCGGGTGCTGGCCGCACCGGCGGATCACGGCGAGGGCCGGGCCGCCCGCGTAGCCCAGGTCCGAGCACCTGTCCGCGTCGGTCTTGGCCGCCCACAGAACCTTGCCGTCGGCCAGGTTCCAGGCGGCGCCGCCGTTCAGGCCGCCCGCGGCGACGGTCTGGCCGCTGACGGTGACCTCGCCGAAGGTGATGGGCTTGTCGCCGCCGGTCTGGGACTTGGCGTTGGCCTTCCACAGGAGCTTGCCGCTGTTCAGGTCGATGACGCCGACCTGGTTGCACGGCTGGTACTTCTTCTCGGCCGTCGGCAGGGCCTCGTCGAAGAGGATCGCCGTCTTGTTGTCCGAGACCCAGCGGCTCGCGGCGCAGACGTTGGCACCGAGCGGGATCTCCCACTTCTTGGCGCCGTCGGCCACGTTGTAGCCGACGACCTTGCCCATGTCGGACTTGGCGTAGGTGGTGTCGGTGAGCCAGGAGCCGGGGATCTGGACGATCTCGGCCGAGTCCGGCATCGGGACGTTGACCAGCGTCTTCGACTTGGTCTTGGCGGGCGCCTTCTCGGTGCCGCCGCCGCCCGGGGCCTTGTCGCCGCCGGGGCTCGCGCTGCCTTCGGCCACGGGCTGGTTGTCGGAGCCCTTGTCCTCGCCGGAGACGTACCAGAAGCCGCCGCCGACGATGAGGACGATGGCCAGGAGGGCCGCGCCGACGATCAGCAGCTGGGTGCGGACCTCGTTGCCACCGCCGCCGGCGGCGGGCGCCGCCGGGCTCTGGGCCGCGTACATCGGCGCGGTGACGGGCTGCGGCTGCTGCGGGTAGCCGTAGGACTCCTGCGGATAGCCGTACGAGGGCTGCCCGGCGGGTTGCCCGGCCGGGACCGTCGGCGGCTGGGCGGGGACCGTCGGCGGCTGGGCCGGGGGCGGCGGCGGGGGGCCGGCCGGCATGGCCGGGGGTACCGGCGGGGGCCCGCCGAAACCGCCGGGCGGCTGGTCCTCGGCCTTGCGGAAACCGACCGGCGGCGGGTCCTGCGGCGCGCCGAAGCCGCCGGACGGCGGCTGGCTGGGGGGCGGCGGGGTACTCATCGGTGCTACTGCCTCTCGGTGGGCGGCTCGGCGGACTGCGCGGTGGGTCGCGCGGTGGACTGCTCGTTCTCGGGGCGGTCGCTCACTTGCCGAAGACCATCAGGAACTTCTCGCTCTTGTTCTGGGCCTGCAGATGGGAGGCGGAGACGAACAGCCGGCCGTCCACGTAGTCCACGTTCGGGGAGAGGAAGGAGCTCTCCACCGGGGCCGCGGCGCCGGACGGGTTGCGCAGCACCGCGGTGGGCGTGCCCCCGGCGGCCGGGATCGTGAGGACCTCGCCGCCCTTCTCGCGCTCCGCCTCGCTGTAGACGACGACCTGGCCGCCCGCCGCCTTCAGCGGGGTGAGGGTGCGCCCCTCACCGGCCGGGGTGCGCCACTTCACCTTGCCGGTGCCGAGGTCGAAGGCGACGATCTCGTTCGCCTTGCCGATGTCGGCCTTGGTGGGCAGGTAGAGGGTGTTCGCGTCCACGTGGGAGGAACCGCAGCTCTGGATCGAATGGTTGAAGAGACCGCCGCAGCCGACCGGGAAGCTGCCCTCGCCGGAGACGGTGGTGCGCTGCTTGCCGTCGGGTCCGAGGACCACGATGGAGCGCTCCTTGCCCTCGCTGTTGCCGAGGTCGAGGACGATCGGGTCCAGCGAGTAGACGGTCTTGACCTGGAAGCCCTTGGGGAGCTTGTAGATCCAGGTGTTCTTGCCGGTGGCCGGGTCGGCGTCCATGACCTGGACGGTCTTGTCGGCGTCCTGGCAGGTCGCGATGGCGATCATCTTGCCGTTCATGGCGGCGAAGTCGCCGGGCTGGCAGCCCTCTTCCCGCTTGTTGTCGAAGAGCTTGTCCCCGGTACTGACCTTGAAGGCACTGCTCATGCCCATCCGGTTGACGACGAGGGCGTCGCCGGTGAGGGCCAGTTCGAGGCTGGAGAAGCCGTCGAAGAGGCCTTCCTTCGGGACCTCCTTCGTCCATCCCTCCTTGCCGGCCTTGAGGTCGATCATCCGCATCATGTTGCAGTCGGAGCTCTGGGACTCGCCGTTCTTGTACATGACGACGGTCTTGCCGTCCGCGGTCATGTCGGTGACCCCGCAGATCAAGGTGGGGAGGGTGAGGGTCCACTTCTCCTTGCCGTCCTTGACCCCGTAGCCGGTGATCGACTTCCAGAGGGTCTTGACGACGGTGTCGCCGACGATCCACTGCCCCTCGGAGTCGACGCCCGAGCCGGGGCCGTCGATCTTGCTGGTCTTGAACCAGAGCACCTTGCCCTCGCCCTGCTTGCGGCCGGCGTTGAGGTCCTCTTCCTCCTCGTCGCCGTTGCCGCTGCCGTCGCCCTTGTCCACGGAGGCGGAGGGCGAGGCCTTGCCGTCGGCGGGCGGCGGCGTGGTGTCCTGTCCGATGACCTTGTCGTTGCCCTTGTCCTTGCCGGCGAAGAACGCGAAGTAGCCACCGGTGCCCAGGACGAGCACGCCGGCGACGGCGGCCGCGATCAGCAAGGTGAGCTTCTTCTTCGGCCCGCCGGGCGGCGCCGGCGGCATGCCGGGGGCCCCGGGGGCGCCGGGGGGCATGTGCGGGGGCTGGGGCGGGAAGCCGTAGCCCCCGGGCGGCTGCTGGCCGTACGGGCCCTGCGGCGGCTGGCCGTACGGGCCCTGCGGCTGGGGCTGCTGCGCGTACGGGTTCTCGCCCTGCGGCGGGAAACCGTACCCGGGCTGCGGGGGTCCCGGCAGGTGCCCGTAACCGGAGGGGTTCGGCGGCTGGGGCGGCTCGGTCATCAGCGCATACCTTCGGCTTCGGGTGTGGGAGGAAGCCCTTTCTATCACTGACGGCGAGAAGTGGGCCGGGCCGGTCCGGCCCCTGTTCCCAAGGGAGGACCGGCCCGTGATGCGGCCGTTATCGGCCACTTGGGGCCCGCGGGCCCCGGAGGCCCGGCGCGGCCTACGACTCCTCGGCGAGCTCCAGCCAGCGCATCTCCAAGTCGTCCCGGTCCGAGATGAGTTCCCGCAGTTCGGCGTCGAGCTTGGCGACCTTGTCGAAGTCGGTGGAGTTCTCGGCGATCTGGGCGTGCAGGCTGCTCTCGCGGTCCGTCATCTTGTTGAGCTGCCGCTCGATCTTCTGCAGCTCCTTCTTCGCGGCGCGCGCGTCCCCGGAGGCGGAGGACTTTCCGGCGGCGGCCGGGGCGGGCGCCGGGGAGGCCGCCTCGATCATCTTCCGGCGGCGCTCCAGGTACTCGTCGAGGCCGCGCGGCAGCATCCGCAGGCTCGCGTCGCCCAGCAGGGCCATGACGGTGTCGGTGGTGCGCTCGATGAAGAACCGGTCGTGCGAGATCACGATCATCGACCCGGGCCAGCCGTCGAGGAGGTCCTCCAGCTGGGTCAGGGTCTCGATGTCGAGGTCGTTGGTGGGCTCGTCGAGGAAGAGGACGTTGGGCTCGTCCATCAGCAGGCGCAGGATCTGCAGCCGGCGCCGCTCACCGCCGGAGAGGTCGCCGACGGGCGTCCACTGCTTCTCCTTGGTGAAGCCGAACTGCTCGCACAGCTGGCCGGCCGTCATCTCGCGGCCCTGGCCGAGGTCGACCCGGTCGCGCACGCGCTGGACGGCCTCCAGGACCCGCAGGGACGGGTCGAGCTCGCCGACCTCCTGCGAGAGGTAGGCCAGCTTGACGGTCTTGCCGACGGTCACGGTGCCGGCGGCCGGCTGGACCTCGCCCTGGGTACGGGCGGCCTCGCCGAGGGCGCGCAGCAGGGAGGTCTTGCCGGCTCCGTTGACGCCGACGAGACCGACGCGGTCACCGGGGCCCAGGTGCCAGGTGAGGTGCTTGAGGAGGGTCTTGGGGCCGGCCTGGACGGTCACGTCTTCCAGGTCGAACACCGTCTTGCCGAGGCGGGCGTTGGCGAACTTCATCAGCGCGGACTTGTCGCGCGGCGGCGGCACGTCGGCGATCAGCTCGTTGGCGGCCTCGATGCGGTAGCGCGGCTTGGAGGTCCTGGCGGGGGCGCCGCGGCGCAGCCAGGCGAGCTCCTTGCGCATCAGGTTCTGCCGCTTGGACTCCTCCGTGGCGGCGATGCGGTCGCGCTCGGCGCGGGCGAAGACGTAGTCGCTGTAGCCGCCCTCGTACTCGTGGACGTCACCGCGCTGCACGTCCCACATGCGGGTGCAGACCTGGTCGAGGAACCACCGGTCGTGGGTGACGCACACGAGCGCGGAGCGGCGTTCCTGGAGGTGCTTGGCCAGCCAGGAGATGCCCTCGACGTCGAGGTGGTTGGTGGGCTCGTCGAGTACGAGGAGGTCCTGGTCGGCGATGAGCAGCTTGGCCAGCGCGATGCGGCGCCGCTCGCCACCGGAGAGCGGGCCGATGACCGTGTCGAGGCCCTGCCCGAAGCCGGGCAGGTCGAGCCCGCCGAACAGGCCGGTCAGGACGTCGCGGATCTTGGAGTTGCCGGCCCACTCGTGGTCGGCCATGTCCCCGATGATCTCGTGCCGGACGGTGGCCTTCGGGTCGAGCGAGTCGTGCTGGGTGAGCACGCCCATCTGCAGGCCGCTGTTCTGGGTGACCCGGCCGGTGTCGGGTTCCTCCAGCTTGGCGAGCATGCGGATGAGGGTGGTCTTGCCGTCGCCGTTGCGGCCTACGACACCGATCCGGTCCCCCTCGGATACGCCGAGGGAGATGCCGTCGAGCAGGGTACGGGTGCCGTACACCTTGCTGACTGCCTCGACATTGACCAGGTTGACGGCCATCAGGAGCGCTCCAGGGAAGGGGTGTGGATCAGCCCCTCAGCCTAACCCTCCGCGAAGTGCCGGACCGTTCCACCAGCAGCCAGCCGCCCAGCGCCATGCCGATCGCGGCGGGCGCGGTGACCGGGAGCGCGATCAGGGTGGCGCTGTGGCCTTCCAGGAGCCCGCCGAGGCCGGTCGTGGAGAGCCCGAGGACGCCGAGGAGGCAGAGCACGGTGCCGAGTGCGGCGCGGGGGCCGGAGCCGGAGCCGGAGCCGGAGCTGCTCGTGCTGCCTGCGGCAGGCGCCTCGAAGCGCCGGAAGATCGCGACGAGGACGCCGGTCAGCGCGGCGGCGGCGAGGAACCTGACCGGGACCTGGGCCCACCAGGCCGCCCCGGCGGGCTCGGGCAGGGCGATGCCGAGCCCGAGCTGGGCGGCGTACACGGCGAGCATCGCGGTGAGGTGCCAGAGGAAGGCCGTCATGGCGACCCCGTTGGCGACGACCACACCGCGCCAGACCCGGGGCCGGGCCAGCCATGCGCCGGCGGGGGTCCTGAGCAGCTCCACGGCGCCCACCAGCCAGATCCCGTGCGCGAGCAGGGCGAGGGTGGGCGGGGCCATGTTGGAGACCTTCTCCCCGGGCATCCCGACCATGGACAGCGGGTACGGCCCGTACGCCACCAGCGCCACGGCCCCGGCGAGCCCGGCGGCGGCGAGGGCGCCGGGGCGGCGGAGCTGTCCGTCGGCGCGCAGGAAGCCGAGCTGGTGGACGGCGAGCCAGACGAAGGCGAAGTTCAGGAACTCGGCGTACGGGACACCGCCCGCGAAGCGCAGCAGATCGACGGCGGCCGCGGCCGCGGCCAGGGCCCCGAAGGCGGCCCAGCCGTGGCGCTCGTGCAGTTTCAGCAGGGGCGGGGTGAGCGCGACCATCGCGAGGTAGATCCCGATGAACCACAGCGGCTGCGTGACCAGCCGGAACGCCGCCCCGGACAGGCGCCCGCCGCCCCCGCCGAGGAGCTGCGCGGCGAGGGCCACGGCGGTCCAGACGGCGACGAACACGAGGGTGGGCCGCAGCAGCCGCCGGAGCCGGGCCCGCAGGAAGGCGGCGTACACGGGGCCCTCGGTGCGGCGCGCGAGGGACCGGTAGGACAGGGCGTGCGAGAACCCTCCGACGAAGAAGAACACCGGCATCACCTGCAGCGCCCAGGTGAGCACCTGCAGCGGCGGCACGACGGCGAGCAGGTTCCCTATGCCGTCGGTGCTGACGGCGGCCATCAGCCAGTGCCCGGCGATGACGGTTCCGAGCGAGGCGACCCGGAGCAGGTCGACGTAGCGGTCCCGCGAGGCGGGGGTGACGGCGGCGATGTCGCTTGCGCTGGCTCCCATGGGCCCTACGCTCCCGCGCGGGCCTCCGCGGCAACAGCGCGCGGGTACTCACTCCCGCCTAGGTACCCGGGCTGCGCCCGGACCCGCAAAGACCCTGGGGCTCCGCCCCAGACCCCGCGCCTCAAACGCCGGCGAGGCTGGATCTACCCAGCCGCGGCAAGGGGTCCGGGGCGGAGCCGCGGGGAACGGTGGAAGGGCGGGTAGGGGACTCCGCGCCGCGCAGCGGCACACCCCCGCCGCCTGGTCGGGCCGGCGGCAGCGCACGCCACGGGCTCCGCCCGGAGCGGCCGGTCAGAGGAGGGTCGCGCCCGGGGCCGGGCTCGTGGCCACGTGGGTGCTGCGGCAGGTGCCGGAGGCGTCGAGGGCCGCCGCCACCTTGATCGCCGACTCCGCATCGCGGACCAGGAAGGCCGTCGTCGGACCCGAGCCGGACACCAGCGCGGCCAGCGCCCCGGCCTCCGTACCCGCCGCGAGGGTCTCGGCGAGCGATGGCCGCAGCGAAAGGGCCGCGGGCTGGAGCCCGTTGGCCAGGGTGGCGGCCAGTGCGTCCGGGTCACCGGAGGCCAGGGCCGCGAGGAGGGCCGGGGACGCCTGCGGGGCGGGGACCTCCGTACCGGCGGTGAGCCGGTCGAACTCGCGGAACACCGCCGGGGTGGAGAGGCCTCCGTCGGCCACCGCGAACACCCAGTGGAAGGTGCCGGCCGCGACCGGGGTCAGGATCTCCCCGCGCCCGGTGCCCAGCGCCGCCCCGCCGACCAGGCTGAACGGCACGTCGCTGCCCAGCTCCGCGCAGATGGCGAGGAGTTCGTCGACCGGGGTCTTCAGCCCCCAGAGGGCGTCGCAGGCCAGCAGCGCGGCCGCCCCGTCGGCGCTGCCGCCGGCCATGCCGCCCGCCACCGGGATCCGCTTCTCGATGTGGAGGTGGACGTCCGGGCTCAGCCCGGCCCGCTCCGCCAGGATCTCCGCCGCCCGGGCCACGAGGTTGGTGCGGTCTAGCGGCACCTTGTCGGCGTCCGGGCCGGCGCAGGTCACGGTGAGCCCGTCGCCGGCGGTCGCGGTGACCTCGTCGTAGAGGGAGACCGCGAGGAAGACGTTGGCCAGGTCGTGGAAGCCGTCCGGCCGGGCCGCGCCCACCGCCAGCTGGACGTTGACCTTGGCGGGGACCCGTACGGCGATCGTGTCGCTCACAGCGCGGGCCTCTCCGCAGCGGGCTTGTGCTCGGCGATCGCCGCGAACTGCTCGACGGTGAGGGATTCGCCGCGGGCCTGCGGGGAGACACCGGCGGCGACCAGCGCCGCTTCGGCACCGGCCGCGGAACCGGCCCAGCCGGACAGCGCCGCGCGCAGCGTCTTGCGGCGCTGCGCGAAGGCCGCGTCGACGACCGCGAAGACCTCGGCCTTGGTCGCGGTGGTCTTGACCGGCTCCGCCCGGCGGACCAGGGAGACGAGTCCGGAGTCGACGTTCGGGGCGGGCCAGAAGACCTTGCGGCCGATGGCGCCGGCCCGCTTGACGTCCGCGTACCAGTTGGCCTTGACGGAGGGGACGCCGTACACCTTGCTGCCGGGCTCGGCGGCCAGTCGGTCGGCGACCTCGGCCTGCACCATGACCAGGGTCCGCTCGATGCTCGGGAAGCGGTCGAGCATGGTGAGCAGGACCGGCACGGCCACGTTGTAGGGGAGGTTCGCGACGAGCGCGGTCGGCGGCGGCCCGGGCAGCTCCTTGACCAGCATCGCGTCGGAGTGGACCAGCGCGAAGCGGTCCTTGCGCTCCGGCATCCGCGCCTCGATGGTGGCGGGCAGCGCGGCGGCCAGGATGTCGTCGATCTCGACGGCGACGACCCGGTCGGCGGCCTCCAGCAGTGCCAGCGTCAGCGAGCCCAGCCCGGGCCCGACCTCGACGACCACGTCGTCCGGCCGGACCTCGGCGGTGCGCACGATGCGGCGCACGGTGTTGGCGTCGATGACGAAGTTCTGGCCCTTCTGCTTCGTCGGCCGTACGCCGAGTACGGCGGCCAGCTCCCGGATGTCGGCCGCGCCGAGGAGGGCGGAGGTCTCGGGCGCGGACGTCTCCGGCACGGAGGTCTCCGGCACGGTGCTTTCGGGCTGCTGCTCTGCGGTGCTCACCGATAAAGGGTACGGCCGCAGTGTGGCCAGGGACTCGCCCCCCGCTGGACGTACAGCTTCTTCGCGCGGTACGTCTGTTCCGGGCCCGGAGCGTCCTGCGGTCGGCCGCTGCCGCCGAGGGCCTGCCAGGTCTGTACGTCGAACTGGTAGAGCCCCCCGTACGTGCCCGAGGGGTCCGTGGCGCCGGGTCGGCCGCCCGACTCGCAGCGGGCCAGTGCGCCCCAGTCGAGGCCGTCCGCACCCTGCACGGAGGTCGGCAGCGGCTTGGTGCCGACCTTGACGAGCTGTTTGACGGGCTCGCGTACGGTCTCCTGGGCGACCCGGCGGGGCTTTTGCCGGACCCCGTTGACGGTGCGCAGACTGTACGTGACCCTGCGCGCTCCGGGCCGGCCCGAGCGCTCGACGACTTCGGTTCCGGCGAAGAGGGCGGGGTCCTTGACCCGCTCGGTCGCGTAGGGGATGCGTTCCTCGCGGATCTCGCGGGTGCCGGTGATGCGGAGCACGGTGACGGTCTGGCCGTCGCGCGGGAAGGAGTCGGCGGGCACGGAGGTGGCGTCTTGGCCGTGGAGGGTGATCCCGGCTTCGTCGAGGGCCTCTTGAACGGTGGCGGCGTTCGTGCGGATGGTCCGCTCGCGGCCGTCGGCCATGAAGGTGATGCTGCGTTCGGTGCGGACGGCGAGGGTCAGGCCGGTCCGGGGGACGGTGGCGGTGCGGGGTGCGGAGAGGTAGGCGCCCTCGGCGCGGATGCCGAACTGGCGCAGTGCGCCGTCCACGGTGCGGGCGGTGGTCCACACCTCGCGCCGCTGTCCGTCGAGGGTCAGGCTCAGCGGGCGGCCGTAGCGCAGGACGATCTCGTCCCCGTCGTCGAGGACCTCCGCCCCCGCCGGGGCGACGAGGTCGTGGGGGCCGACGCCGAGTCCTTCGGCGGCGAGCAGCTCGTCGACGTCGTCGGCGAAGGTGTGCAGGGTCCGCGGGACTCCGTCGACGGTGAGGCGTACGGCCTTGTCGGCGGCCACGAAGGCGGTGGTGCCGCCCGCCAGGAAGGCGACGACCAGGGCCTGCGGCACGATGCGCCGCCAGGTGTCGCGGGAAGCGGGGGCGGCGCTCCTGCGCCGCCTTGGACCGGGGGCGGGGCCGACACCGGGGCCGACGCCGGTACCGGGACCGGCCGGCGCGGGCACCGTGCCGAGTCCGCCCCGGCGCCGTCCGGTCCCCGCGGGGACGGGTCCGGCCGGGGCGGGGGCGGTGTCCAGGGACGCCACCGGCGCGGTGCGGCGCCGACGGCCGGTGGCCGGTGGCTCCGGCTCGGGGGCGGGGGCAGGGGCGGGCCCCGGTGCGGGACCGGCCGGGGCGGGGGCCCGGCCGCGTGCCCGGCGGCCCGCCCCGGGCTCGGCGGCCGTCCGCCGCCGCCCACCGCCCCGGGGCGCCGGCACCGCGGGCTCCGGATGCGGGCCCGGGTACGGGTACGGGTACGGATCCGCGTCCACACCCGGACGCAGGAACAGGCCCAGGTCCGCATCCGCCGCCGGGCCCGGGAAGGCATCCGGATCCCGGCCCGCCTCCGGGCCCGGATCGAGATCCGCGCCCCGGCCCGACCCGGGGCCCGCGTACGGATCCACGTCCCCGTAAGGCCCCGCCGCGGCGGCCGGGCCCGGGGCCGACGCCCCCGGACCCGCGTACGGATCCACGTCCCCGTAGGGCCCCGCTCCGGCGGACGGGCCGGGGGCCGTCGCCCCCGGGTCCGGGTACGGGTCCGCGTACGGATCCATCAGGTCCTGATCCGCGCCCGGGGCGAGGAACGGGTCCGGGAAGGTGCCCGGTTCCGCGATCGGGTCCGGGGCCACGGCCCAGGGGTCGCGTCCACCGGCCGGCCAGGCCACATCGCTCATCGCGCTCGCTCCACTGGTCCGTCCGGCTGCTTCGGGCACGGCACCCTAGCGGAGCGGTCGTCACGCTACAAAGCGGGGCGACTACGGAACGTGGCGAACGGGTGAGGGGGTGCTCAGTAGGCGAAGGCGCGGGCCGTGTTGGCCGCCAGGGCCGTCGCCATGGCGTCCTCGTCGATGCCGCGGACCGCGGCCATGGCCCGTACGGTCAGCGGAATGAGGTACGGCGCGTTGGGCCGTCCGCGGTACGGGGCCGGGGTGAGGTACGGGGCGTCCGTCTCCACGAGCACCAGCTCCAGCGGGGCCACCGCCAGGGCTTCGCGCAGCGGCGCCGCGTTCTTGAAGGTGACGGTCCCGGCGAAGGACATGTAGTAGCCGGCGGCCGCGCACTCCCGGGCCATCTCCGCGTCTCCGGAGTAGCAGTGGAAGACGGTCCGCTCGGGGGCGCCCTCCTCGCGCAGGACGCGCAGCACGTCCGCGTGCGCCTCGCGGTCGTGGATGACCAGGGCCTTGCCCTGCCGTTTGGCGATCTCGATGTGTGCGCGGAAGGAACGCTCCTGCGCGGCCATGCCCTCCGGGCCGGTCCGGAAGTAGTCGAGTCCGGTCTCGCCGACCGCCTTCACGTGCGCGAGGGCCGCCAGGGCCTCGATCTCGGCGAGCGCGTCGTCGAGCGCGGCCTCGCCGCCGCCCGTCCGGGCGCCCTGCCGCGACCAGCCGTCGGGGTCCCCGTGGACGATCCGGGGGGCCTCGTTGGGGTGCAGGGCCACGGCCGCGTGGACGTTCTCGTACGCGGCGGCCGTCTCGGCGGCCCAGCGGGAGCCCTTCACGTCGCAGCCCACCTGGACGACGGTGGTCACCCCGACGGAGGCGGCCTTGGCGAGGCCCTCCTCGACGGTGCCGGACTGCATGTCCAGGTGGGTGTGGGAGTCGGCGACCGCCACCCGGAGCGGTTCGGGCAGCGGGGGCGGCGCGTCGTTCGGCGTACTACGGCTCATACGGCCGATCTTATGACCGGCGGAAGAACCCGAGCAGCCGGGCCATCAGGCCGGGCGGTTCCACCGGGACCGGCCCGGGGCCGTCGTGCAGGGCGGCCTTGCGGGGCTTCGGAGCCTTCGGGGCCCTCGCCGTGTACCCGGCGGGCACCGGTCCGGCGATGCCCGGGGCCGCGCGGTGGTGGTAGAGCTGGTCGAGCATGCCGATGACCGACTTGACCTGGCCCTCCCGCATGATCCGCACCACGTGGCCGCCGCAGTTCATGCAGGTCGGATTGGACAGCGGGGAGGGGACCCGCTCGCCGTCCGCCGTGTAGACGATGAACGGCAGGCCCCTGCCGTCGACGTGGTGTTCTATCTCGTACCCCTGCTCCCAGCCGTAGCCGCACTTCATGCAGGCGAAGGCGTACGCCTCGTGCACGGTCGGCACGGCGGCGGGACCGGGGCCCGTCGCGGGGGCGGCCGGGGCGGCCGGCGCGGCGACGGTCGAAGCGACGGGTCCGGCGGGTTGGGGGAGGGGTCGGGGTTCGGCGATCTCACTCATGCCAGCTCCTCTTGTTCCACTGCTGCCATTGCCAGTGGACGCCTCTTCGGGCGGGAGCGCATCAGGCCCTGTCTAGTGTTGGACGGTCCTTGGGCGAGTCATGCCCAAAGCGCCCGGTGCGCGGTCTGAGCTTTGCTTTTCAGGTTAGCTCTTTACCGACTCACGGCGACTTTTGTGCCGCGTTCTTTGCCGCCACGACCGCGTCGAACACCTCGCGCTTGGGTACCCCGGCCTCGGCAGCGACCGCCGCGATGGCCTCCTTGCGCCGCTCCCCCGCCTCCTCGCGCACCCGTACCCGGTTCACCAGCTCCTCGGCGTCCACATCGCCGGGGGCCGCGGCCGGAGCGCCCTCGACGACCACGGTGATCTCCCCGCGCACGCCTTCGGCGGCCCAGGCGGCCAGCTCGCCGAGCCCGCCGCGCTTGACCTCCTCGTAGGTCTTGGTCAGCTCGCGGCAGACGGCTGCGCGCCGGTCGGCGCCGAAGACCTCGGCCATGGCGGCCAGGGTGTCGTCGAGCCGGTGCGGGGCCTCGAAGTAGACGAGGGTGCGGCGTTCGCCGGCGAGCTCGCGGAGCTTGCCGAGGCGCTCGCCGGCCTTGCGCGGCAGGAAGCCCTCGAAGCAGAAGCGGTCGACCGGCAGGCCGGAGAGGGCGAGCGCGGTGAGGACGGCCGAGGGCCCCGGTACGGCCGTGACCTTGATGTCCTTCTCCACGGCGGCGGCGACGAGCCGGTAGCCCGGGTCGGAGACCGAGGGCATGCCGGCGTCCGTCACCAGCAGGACGCGCTTGCCTGCCTCCAGGGCCTCGACCAGCTCGGGCGTGCGCGCGGACTCGTTGCCCTCGAAGTACGACACGACGCGCCCGGTGGTGTACACGCCGAGGCCCTGCGTCAGCCTGCGCAGCCGCCGGGTGTCCTCGGCCGCGATCACGTCGGCCCGCTCCAGCTCGGTGGCGAGCCGCGGCGGGGCGTCGGCGAGGTCGCCGATGGGGGTCCCGGCGAGGACGAGGACGCCTCCCGCGAGTGCGTCGGAGGGGGCCGGGGAGGGGGCTTCGGCGGAGCCGGGCTGGTCAGTGGTCACCGCCCCATCCTCTCAGCCGCCCCAACCGCCGCGCCCCACACTCCCGTCCCCCTGGGTCCGGCACAGGGTCGTTCCCTACGATGTGCCGGTGACCAGTACCGCGACGCCGCCGCCCAGCCCTGCGGGGGCCCCGCCCGCCACCGAGGCCGGGCCCGGCCCGGACCCCGCCGACCAGCCGTCCGCCTGGCTGCGCCGCCTGCGCGGCTTCGGCTACGTACCGCCCGCCGGGGCGAAGCGGCAGTCGGACGTGCGCACCCGCCTGGTGCCCCCGTACGCGCGGCCGTCCGCGCAGCTGTGGGCGCAGATCGGGATCGGGCCGGCCGCGGCGGAGCGCTGGGAGCGGGTGCTGGCGTGGGCCGGGCCGCTGCTGGTGGCGCTGGTCGCCGGGGTGCTGCGGTTCGTCCATCTGGGCACCCCGAAGGCGGTGATATTCGACGAGACGTACTACGCCAAGGACGCCTGGGCCACGGTCAAGCAGGGCTACGAGGCGAGCTGGCCCAAGGACATCGACAAGTCGATCCTCGCCAACCCCGACGGGGTCCCCCTCCCGCTGGACCCGGGCTACGTCGTGCACCCGCCGGTCGGCAAATGGGTGATCGGGCTGGGCGAGTGGATGTTCGGCTTCGACCCGTTCGGCTGGCGGTTCATGACCGCGCTGCTCGGCACCCTGTCCGTGCTGATGCTGTGCCGCATCGGCCGGCGGCTGTTCCGCTCCACCTTCCTGGGCTGCCTGGCCGGCCTCCTGCTGGCCGTGGACGGCCTGCACCTGGTGATGAGCCGGACCGCCCTGCTCGACCTGGTGCTGATGTTCTTCGTGCTCGGCGCCTTCGGCTCGCTGGTGATCGACCGGGACAAGGTGCGGGCCCGGCTCGCGGCGGCGCTCCCGGTGGACGAGGAGGGGCGGACCCGGCCGGACGCCCGGATCGCGGAGACGCTGAAGCTGGGCTGGCGCCCGTACCGGCTCCTGGCCGGGGTCTTCCTGGGCCTGGCCTTCGGCACGAAGTGGAACGGCCTGATCGTGCTGGCCTTCTTCGGCGTGGTGATGGTCATGTGGGACGTCGCCGCGCGCCGCACGGCGGGCGCGGGCACCCCGTACGCGGCGATGATGCGCCACGACAACTGGCCCGGCTTCCTCTCCCTCGTCCCCGTGGCGATCTCCGTCTACGTGGCCTCGTGGCTCGGCTGGATCCTCTCCCCCGACAACGGCAAGGGCGGCTACTTCCGCGACTGGGCCGCCAAGAACGACCAGCACAGCTCGCTGTCCTTCCTCCCGGAGTGGCTGCGGAGCCTGTGGCACTACGAGACGGAGGTCTACAAGTTCCACGTGGGCCTGACCTCGGGCCACACCTACGAGTCGAACCCGTGGAGCTGGCTGGTCCTGGGCCGTCCCGTCTCCTACTTCTACGAGTCCCCCGCGCCCGGCACCGACGGCTGCCCGGCGACGGAGACGGCCAAGTGCGCGCGCGAGGTGCTGGCGCTCGGCACGCCGCTGCTGTGGTGGACGGGCTGCTTCGCGCTGCTGTACGTGCTGTGGCAGTGGTTGTTCCGCCGCGACTGGCGGGCGGGCGCGATCGCGTGCGCGCTGGGCGCGGGCCTGCTGCCCTGGTTCAACTACCAGGAGCGGACCATCTTCTTCTTCTACGCGGTGGTCTTCGTCCCGTACCTGTGCCTGGCGGTGGCCATGATGATCGGCGCCCTACTGGGCCCGGCAGGCTCCTCGGAACGCCGCCGCGCCCTGGGGGCGGTGGCGGCGGGCGTACTGGTGCTCCTGATCGTGTGGAACTTCATCTACTTCTGGCCGATCTACACCGGCCAGTCCATCCCGATGGATTCCTGGCAGAACCGGATGTGGCTGGACACCTGGGTGTAGCACCCACAACGACGGCCCCGACGCCTTCCGGCGTCGGGGCCGTCGTGCTGGGGCCGGAGCCGACGTACGTGGACGTGGACGCATTACGCTCGTGATCCACATCGACTCGGGGGAGTTCAGGATGCGTAGTGCCGTCGTCACGCCGGAAGGCGACCGGATCCGCTGGGTGGAACTGCCCGGGGCCGAACCGGCCCGGGTCTACCTGCACGGGCTGGGATCCACCTCGCCCGCCTACTTTGCTGCGAGCGCCGTGCATCCGCTGCTCGCCGGGCGGTGGTCCCTGCTGATCGACCTGCTGGGGCACGGGCACAGCGACCGGCCCGAGGACTTCTCGTACACGCTGGAGGCGCATGCCGACGCCCTCGCCGCCGCGCTGGAGCAGGCGGGCACCGGCGCCGCCGAACTGATCGCGCACAGCATGGGCGGCGCGATCGCCATCGTGCTGGCCGACCGGCACCCCCACCTCGTCTCCCGACTGGTGCTGGTCGACGCCAACCTGGACCCGATCCCGCCCGACCCCGCGGCCGTGGGCAGCAGCGGGCTCGCCACCTACACCGAGCAGGAGTTCCTGGCCGGCGGCTGGGCCGAGGTGCGCGACCGGGTCGGCGCGCACTGGTGGTCCACCATGCGGCTGGCCGGCCGCATCGCCCTGCACCGCAGCGCCGTCCACCTGGCCGCGGGCACGACGCCGACGATGCGCGAGCTGCTGCTGGGGCTGAAGATCCCGCGCAGTTACCTGCTTCCGGCCGAGGACGGCCACTTCCCCGGCACCGAGGCCCTGGAGGCGGCCGGAGTGGCCGTCGTCCCCGTCCCCGAGTCGGGGCACAACATCATGCTCGACAACCCCGACGGCTTCGCCCGGGCCGTCGCGGACGCCCTGGCCCGAAACTGAGGCACCGGTGATCCCGGAGGCACCAGGGCAACCAAACCCCTGAACCGTTTGTCTGTTCGACGTAAGGTCTACTCCATGGGCCACTTGAACGCGTTCAGCATTCAAGGGCCGGGGCGGGGCACACGGGAACGGGGAGAGGGAATGAACGGGGCTGCAAAGGGAGCCGTCGTAGGCGGGGCCTTCCTCGCGATGCTGGGCGGGGCCGTGTACGGGGTGTACGCACTGGTGGGGGACGCCGGTGACGACGACGTCAAGAGCACGAGCGCGACCGGCCCGGCGGTGCCCGCCAAGGGCACCGGGCCGGTCAGCGACAAGGATGCCGCGGCGACCGCCCAGGCCTTCTTCACCGCGTGGGCGGCCGGGGACGCCCGGGCGGGGGCCGATCTGACGAACAACCCGGCGGAGGCGCAGGGCGCCCTCGGCGAGTTCACGACCAAGGCCTACGTGTCCAAGGTCGCGATCACCCCCGGCACCCAGACCGGGACCACGGTGGCGTACTCCGTCGCGGCGGAGGTCACCTACGAGGGGGTCACCAAGCCCCTCGCCTACGAGTCCAAGCTGACCGTGGTCCGCGGCAACACCACGGGGCTGCCGCTCGTCGACTGGCAGCCCTCGGTGCTCCACCCGCAGCTCCAGAAGGGCGAGAAGCTGCGCGGCGGCCCGCCCGCCAACCCGCCGGTCAAGGCCGTCGACCGCAAGGGCAGGGAACTGACGGCCGAGAAGTACCCGTCGCTGCGCCCGGTCCTCGACAGCCTGCGCAAGACGTACGGGGAGCGGCAGGGCGGCAAGGTCGGCGCCGAGCTGTGGATCGAGCCGGTCGCCCAGGAGGCACCTCGGCGGACCCTGCTGACGCTGGTCGAGGGGAAGGCGGGCGAGGGGGAGATCGAGACCGTCCTGGACGCGGACGTCCAGGCGGCGGCCGAGCAGGCGGTCCTGAAGTTCCCGCAGGCCTCGGTGGTCGCCGTCCAGCCCAGCACCGGCAACATCCTGGCCATCGCCGACCACCGCGGGGACGGCTTCCCGGCATCCCTCAGCGGAGCCCGCGCGCCGGGCTCCACGATGAAGATCGTGACCGGCGCGATGCTGCTGGACCGGGGTCTGGTGGCGGCGGACAAGGTCGCCGAATGCCCGGCGGAGGTGAGTTGGGGAGGCAAGTCCTTCAAGAACCTGAAGGGCTTCAAGCTCGACGGCAAGACCTTCGCGACGAGCTTCGCCCAGTCCTGCAACACCGCTTTCATCAAGCAGATCAAGCCGGTCGACGATGACGACGCGCTCCCGAAGGAGGCCCGTGAGGTCTTCGGCATCGGCGCCGGCGTCGAGTGGAAGGTCGGCGTTCCCACCGTCGACGGAAAGGTCCCGGACGCGACCGGTCCGGCGGCGGCCGCCGCGTACATCGGCCAGGGCCAGATCCAGATGAACCCGCTGACGATGGCCTCGATCACGGCGACCGCCCGGACCGGGGTCTTCCGCCAGCCGGTCGTCGTCAAGGCCTCGCTGGACGGCCGCGAGATCGCGAAGGCCACCCGGAAGATGAAGCCCGCGGTGGCGACGCAGCTCGTGCGGATGATGAAGCTGACGGCCACCGCGGGCACCGCCCAGGGTGCGATGTCCGCGGTCCACGGCTCCGACAAGGGCGCGAAGACCGGCTCGGCGGAGGTCGACGGGGCGCAGAACCCGGACAGCTGGTTCACCGGCTTCAACGGCGACGTGGCGGCCGCCGCGATGGTCGAGGGCGGCGGCCACGGCAGCGACGCGGCGGGCCCGATCGTGGCGGCCGTCCTGAACGCGGGCTGACCGCGGGCCGACCGCAGGCCGACCGCGAGCCGGCCAGGGGGCTCGCCCCCCGCGGTCAGCTCTCCCGTACGTCGGCCAGCGCGGCCCCCGCGTGCCGGATCAGCTCGCGCGGATCCATCGGGAACACGGTGTGCGGGGTGCCCGCGGCTGCCCAGACCACCTCGTGGGCCAGCAGGGAGCGGTCCGCGAGGACCCGGGTGCGGGTGCGGTGCCCGAAGGGCGGCACCCCTCCGATGGCGTAGCCCGTGGTCTCCCGGACCAGGGCAGCGTCCGCCCGGGTCACGGCGCCCGCCCCCAGCTCGCGGCGCACCGCTTCCACGTCCACCCGGGAGGCCCCGTCCATGAGGACCAGCACCGGAACCCCGTCGGCCGCGAAGATCAGCGACTTCACGATCTGGCTGAGCTCGCAGCCGATCGCGGCGGCCGCGTCGGCGGCGGTCCGGGTCCCGTCGGGGAAGCTGCGTACGTCCGGTTCCAGCCCCAGTGCGGCGAGGGCTTCGGCGAAGAGGGGATGCGTGGTGGTCGTCATGACGGCACGCTAGCCCTCCCCGCCCCGCCCGCGCGACGCCCTTTCGCGGGCCCTAGAGCGCCGAGCGGACGGCCCGGACCAGGGCCTGGGCGCGCGGGTCGGCAGTGACCGACTTGGCGTGGGCGTTGGTGACGTAGCCGAAGCCGATGCCCGCCTCCGGGTCCGCGAAGGCCAGCGAGCCGCCGCGGCCCGGGTGCCCGAAGGAAGCCGGGGACAGCAGCGGGGACGCGGGGCCGTGCAGCATGTAGCCGGGGCCGAAGCGCGTGTTGACCACGAGCACGCGGTCGGGGCCCGAGGAGAACTCCTTGCCCGCCAGCGCGGTGGTGGCCGGGGTGAAGATCCGCGCGCCGTCCTCCACCACGCCGATGGTGGCCGCGTAGAAGCGGGCCAGGGCGCGGGCCGTGCCGATGCCCGCGGAGGCCGGCAGCTCCGCCGCCCGGTAGGCGGGGTCGTTCTCGTCGGGCAGCGGGTCGATGGCCGCGAAGGCGCGGCGGGTGAGGGAGTCCGGATCGGCGTAGGCCGCGGAAACGTTTCGCTTCGGCCGGGTCCTGAGCGTGCCCGCGCTCTCCGGCGGATCGACCGGCCCCACCCGGCCCACCCGGTGCTCCTCGGACTGCGGCAGGCCGATCCAGAAGTCCAGACCCAGCGGCTCCGCGATCTCCTCGGCCAGGATGCCCCCCAGCGAACGGCCGGTCGCCCGCAGCACCAGCTCGGACAGCAGCCAGCTGAAGGTCTGCGCGTGGTAGCCGTGCTCGGTGCCGGGCTCCCAGAAGGCCCGCTGGGCGGCGACCGCACGCGCTCCGGAGACCCCGTCCGCAGCCTCGGCCACCGTCAGCCCGCGATCCAGGGCCGGGACGCCCGCCCGGTGCGCGAGCAGGTCGCGGACCCGGGTCCGCTCCTTGCCGCCCGCCTTGAACTCCGGCCAGTACGAGCTCACCGGCGCATCCAGGTCCAGCAGTCCGCGCTGCTGGAGCAGCAGCGGTACGGCCGCGGCCACGCCCTTGGTCGCGGAGCGGACGATCTGCACGGTGTCCTCGGCCCAGGGTTCGGTGCCTTCGGCGTCCTTGCTCCCGCCCCAGAGGTCCACGACCTTGCGCCCGTCCCGGTACACGGACACCGCCGCGCCCCGGTCCCCGAGCACCTGGAAGTTGCGTACGAACGCGTCCCTGACGGGCTCGAAGCCCTCCGCCACCACACCTTGGATGTCCACGGCCTGTGCAACAACCTCCGACCGGCGGTTATGCCACCGCTGAGGCACCCCGAGTCAGCCGACGACGACCGAGCGCGGGTCGAAACCGAAGGGCAGCTCCAGCCGGTGCGCCCGCATCAGCGGCTCGTCGCACAGCACGTCCTGGGTCCTGCCGTCGGCCACGATGGTCCCCTCGCTGAGGATCACCGCGCGCGGGCAGAGCTCCAGCGCGTAGGGCAGGTCGTGCGTCACCATCAGCACGGTGACGTCCAGCGAGCGCAGGATGTCCGCGAGCTCGCGGCGCGAGGCCGGGTCCAGATTGGAGGACGGCTCGTCCAGGACGAGGATCTCGGGCCGCATGGCCAGCACGGTCGCCACCGCGACCCGGCGGCGCTGCCCGAAGGAGAGGTGGTGCGGGGGCCGGTCCGCGAAGGCGGCCATCCCGACCTGCTCCAGGGCCTCGCGCACCCGCTCCTCGAGCTCGGCGCCGCGCATCCCGGCGGCGGCCGGGCCGAAGGCCACGTCCTCCCGGACGGTCGGCATGAACAGCTGGTCGTCGGGGTCCTGGAAGACGATGCCGACCCGGCGGCGGATCTCGGCGAGGTTGCGCTTCTCCACGGACAACCCGGCCACGCTCACGGAACCGACGCCGCCGGTCAGGATGCCGTTGAGGTGCAGCACCAGGGTGGTCTTGCCGGCGCCGTTGGGACCGAGCAGCGCCACCCGCTCCCCGCGCCCGACGGCGAGGTCGACCCCGAAGAGGGCCTGGTGGCCGTCGGGGTAGGCGTAGGCGAGGCCGGAGACGTCGAGCGAGGGCGGGGGCGGGGGCGTGGGTGCGTTCAAAGGGTCCATCCCATCAGACAGACGGCGAGCGCCGTCACCGGGAGCGCGGCCGCGTACGCCCACTGCGTGCGGGTCGCCGCCACCTCGTCGATCACCGGCATCGAGCCGGCGTAGCCGCGGCTGACCATCGCGAGGTAGACCCGCTCGCCGCGCTCGTAGGAGCGGATGAACAGGGCTCCGGCGGTCTTCGCGAGGACCCCCCAGTGCCGGATCCCGCGCGCCTCGAAGCCGCGCGAGCGCCGGGCGATGGACATCCGGCGCAGCTCGTCGCTGATGACGTCCCCGTACCGGATCATGAAGGAGGCGATCTGGACGAGGAGCGGCGGCAGCTTGAGCCGCTGGAGGCCCAGCAGCAGGGCGCGCAGTTCGGTGGTGGAGGCCAGGAGTACGGAGGCGGCCACGCCGAGGGTGCCCTTGGCCAGGACGTTCCAGGCGCCCCAGAGGCCGGAGACGCTGAGCGACATGCCGAGGAACTCCACCCGCTCGCCCTGGGCCACGAAGGGCATCAGGACGGCGAAGGCGACGAAGGGAACCTCGATCAGGAGGCGGCGCAGCAGGAAGCCGAGCGGGATCCGGGCCACGGCGGTGGTCGCCGCGATGAGGACGGCGTACAGGCCGAAGGCCCACACCGCCTCGCGCGGTGTGGACACGACGACGGCCACGAAACCGAAGGTCGCGGCGAGTTTGCAGTGCGGCGGCAGGTCGTGGACCGGCGAGCGCCCCGGCCGGTAGAGCTTGTGGGCGTGACCCGCGCCCATGTCAGGCGGCCGGTACGGCCGTGGAGGCGGCCGTCAGGTCGGCGCTGCGGCGGCGGCGCACGGTCCAGAACACGCCGGTGCCGACGACGACGGTCGCGCCCACGCCGATGACCCCGGCGAGGCCGCCGGAGAGGCGGGCGTCGGAGACGTCCTTGACGCTGTAGTCGGCGAGCGGGGAGTCGGCGGCCGCGTGCTCGGTGACCTTCTGGTCGATGCCCTTGTCGGCGGCGACCTTCTCCAGTCCGTCCGGGCTGGAGGAGGCGTAGAAGGAGACGATGCCGGCCAGGGCCAGCGCGGCGACCAGGCCGGTGATCCACACGGGCTTGGTGGAGCGGGCGGCGACCGGCACGGCGGCGGGGGCGGAGGGGGCGTCGACGAGTTCGCCGCCGACGCGCAGCTTCAGCGGAGCGGACAGGCCGCGGGCGCCGTGGACGAGGTCGGGGCGGACGGCGATCACGGCGCCGACGGTGGCGGCGGTGATGACGGCCTCGCCGATGCCGATGAGGACGTGGACGCCGACCATCGCGCCGAACACCTTGACTACGGGGACGTCGGTGGTGCCGCCGATGGAGTAGAGGAGGGTGAAGAAGGCGGCCGCGGCGGGCACCGAGAGCAGGGCTCCGGCGAAGGCGGCGACGGTGATCGAGCGGCGGCTGTCGGGCAGCAGCTTGGCCAGCCCGCGGAAGACGACGTAGGCGACGACCACGGTGACGACGCCCATGGTGACGATGTTGACGCCGAGGGCGGTCAGGCCGCCGTCGGCGAACAGGAGGCCCTGCATGAGCAGGACCACGGACACGCACAGCACACCCGTATAGGGGCCGACGAGGATCGCGGCGAGCGCACCTCCCAGCAAGTGGCCGCTTGTTCCGGCCGCGACGGGGAAGTTGAGCATCTGTACGGCGAAGATGAAGGCGGCGACGAGGCCGGCGAGCGGCGCGGTCCGCTCGTCGAGCTCCCGGCGGGCGCCACGAAGGCTGACCGCCACGGCTCCGGCGGCGGCGACACCTGCGGCAATGGAGACGGGGGCATCGATGAAGCCGTCGGGCACATGCATGGTTTTGCTCCGCTTCCTGCGGTCCGGCGAACGGTCCGTTGAGCTGACGAACTCTTTAACCGTTCAAGAATAGGGCCTTCTTGCGAATGCTTGGCAAGAGCGGTGGCGCCACAAATAGCCCCGTGCGGATTCGTGGGAATGTGCGAGGCTGGGGGCAATACGGACGCAAATGTTCCGATTCGAGGAGTCTTGTCGATGTCAGCCCCGGCCGAGAATCCATCCGCAGGTGCCACCGCCACCCGGGCCGCGACCGTCACGGCCCCCCTCGTCGAGGCCCCCTTCATCGAAGAACGCGTGCGCGCCCGAGTGATCACCGACGACCCGCTCTACCGGGCCATCCCGGTCTGCCTGCGCTTCGTCCCCGACGAGCCGCTGGCCGTACGGATCGTCTTCCCCGCCGACCTCTCCCCCGAGGGCACCGACAACGAGTGGGTCTTCCCCCGCGCCCTCCTGGAGGCCGGCCTCCAGGCCCCGACCGGGACCGGCGACGTACGCGTCTGGCCCTGCGGGCGCGTCCAGGCGGTCGTCGAGTTCCACTCCCCGGAGGGCGTCGCGGTGGTCCAGTTCGACATCGCCGGCCTGCGCCGCTTCCTGCGCCGTACGTACGCACCCGCGCCCGCGGCCACCCGTTAGGCCCAGCCGGGCCCGTCCGATCCGGACGGCCGGGGCACGCAGAACGGCCCCGCACCGAGAGGTGCGGGGCCGTTCTGCGTGCGTACGACCGACCGAAGGGTCAGACGTTGGCCAGCTCGCGGTCCTTGTCGGGACCGGAGCCGTCGGAGGAGTCACCGAGGTGCTTGCGCAGGCTCTCGCCCTCCACGTCCACGTTCGGCAGGATCCGGTCGAGCCACTTCGGCAGCCACCAGGCCTTGTGGCCGAGCAGTGCGAGGACGGCCGGAACGATGGTCATGCGGACGACGAAGGCGTCGAAGAAGACGGCGATGGCCAGGGCGAAGCCGATCATCTTGACCATCTGGTCGCTGGCGCCCATGAAGCCGGAGAACACCGCGATCATGATGACGGCCGCGGCCACGACCACCCGGGCGCTGTACTGGAACCCGGTGACGACGGCCTGACCCGGCCGCTCCCCGTGGACGTACGCCTCACGCATGCGGGTGACCAGGAAGACCTCGTAGTCCATGGCCAGACCGAAGACCACGCCGACCATGAAGATCGGCATCATCGACATGATCGGACCGGTCTGCTCCACCCCGAAGAGCGAGCCGAGCCAGCCCCACTGGAAGACCGCCACGACGGCGCCGAGGGCGGCGACCACCGAGAGCAGGAAGCCGAGCGCCGCCTTGAGCGGAACCAGGATCGAGCGGAAGACGAGCATCAGCAGCAGGAAGGCGAGGCCGACGACGAGTGCCAGGTAGGGCAGCAGCGCGTCGTTCATCTTCTGTGAGAAGTCGATGTTCATCGCGGTCGCGCCGGTGACGAACACCTTGCCGCTGTCGCTGCCCTCGCGGATCTCGTGGACCAGGTCCTCGGTCTGCACGGAGGACGGCCGGTCCTTCGGGATGACCGAGATGACGGCCGCGTCCTTGGCCTCGTTCTGGGTGGCCGGCATGACCGCGGCCACGCCGTCCAGGCCCTTGATCCGCTCGACCGTCGCGTCGGCGAGCGCCTTGTCCCCGTCCACGACGACCATCAGCGGGCCGTTGAAGCCGGGGCCGAAGCCCTCGGAGAGCAGGTCGTACGCCTGGCGCTGGGTGGTGGACACCGGCTGGGCGCCGTCGTCCGGCAGGCCCATCTCCAGCTTGCTCGCCGGGATGGCGACGATGCCGAGGCCGATCACGCCCGCGAGCAGCACCATGACGGGGCGGCGCAGGATGAAGCGGGCCCAGCGGGTGCCGCCGTTGGGCTTGGCCTCCGCGCCTTCGGCGGCCGGCTTGGTCTTGCCGAGGAAGCGGGACTTGGTGCCGGCGGGCAGCACCTTCTTGCCGGCGAAGCCGAGCATGGCCGGGACCAGCGTCAGGGCGACGAAGACGGCGATGACCACGGTGCCGGCGGCGGCGAAGCCCATCTTGCTGAGCATCGGGATGTTGACGACGGCCAGGCCCACCAGGGCGATGACCACGGTCAGTCCGGCGAAGACGACGGCGGAACCGGCGGTTCCGACGGCCCGGCCCGCGGCCTCGTCGCGCTCGCGGCCCTCGGCGAGCTCCACGCGGTAGCGGGAGACGATGAAGAGGGCGTAGTCGATGCCGACGGCGAGGCCGATCATCATCGCGAGGGTGGAGGTGGTGGAGCCGAGGTCCAGCACGTTGGCGAGCGCGGTGATGGAGGAGATGCCGATGCCCACGCCGATGAGCGCGGTCAGCAGCGGCAGACCCGCGGCGATGAGCGAGCCGAAGGTGATGACGAGGACGATCGCGGCGATCGCGATGCCGATGATCTCGCCGGAGCCCGTCTCGGGGGCGGCCTGCAGGGCGTCGCCGCCGATCTGGACGTTCAGGCCGTCGGCCTTGGCGGCCGTGGCGGACTCCGTGAGGGCCTCGCGGGTGGCGTCCGTCAGCTCCATGCCGCTGACCTTGTACTTGACGCTCACGTAGGCGGTGGAACCGTCCTGACTGACGGCCTTGGCCTCGTACGGGCTGGTGACCGAAGAGATCTGGTCCTTGCCCGGACCGTCCTTCAGCTCGCTGACGATCTTCTCGACCTGGGGCTTGACGGCCTCGGAGTCGACCTTCTCGCCGGCCGGGGCCTTGATCACGATGCGGGCGGTGGCGCCGTCGGCGGCCATCCCCGGGAAGCGCTGGTCCAGCAGGTCGAAGGCCCTCTGGGCCTCCGTGCCGGGTATGGAGAACGAGCCTGAGGTGGGTGCGGACGCCGATGCCGCGCCGAAGCCGGCGACGAACAGCAGCGCCACCCAGACGAGGGCGACGAATCGGCGGCGCCGGAAGGCGCCCCTGCCGAGTCGGTAAAGGAAGGTGGCCACGTCGGTGGTTCTCCCGTTCGGGTCGTGGGATGGATCAGGGCATGGAATGCCGTTCCGACGACGAGAGCGGCGTGTCAGGAGCAGGCAGGAATCGAGCGCGGGGACAGCGCGGGCGGGCGGCTGCGCGGGTGAGCAGCCGAGCAGGTGAGCAGCCGAGCAGGATCAGACGCCGAGGGCGGGGAAGACCACGGCGTCGATGAAGTCACCGAGGAAGGTCCGGTCGACGGACCGGTCCTCGATGAGCGGAAGGGCGATGAACGCCCCGATGAGCATGTGCGGGACGAAGGCCAGGGCCGGACAGTCCGGGGCGATCTCGCCCCGGTCGACCGCTCTTTGCAGCATCTCCTGCAGTCCGTTGATCTCCGGATCGACCAGCAGGTCCCGCAGCGCCTTGTGGAGCTCGGGGCTCTCGTGCACCGCATGGGTCAGGCCCCGCATCAGCGCGGTGTCCTTCGCCATCTGGGCGTCGTCGGAGTTCTGGATCATGACCCCGAAGTCCCCGCGGATGCTGCCCGTGTCGATCTCCCGGAGGGAGACCGGCTGGGTGCAGCGCAGGGCCTTCGCGACCAGCTCGGGCTTGCTCCCCCACTGGCGGTAGAGGGTGGCCTTGCTGGACTTCGTACGGGCGGCGACCGCATCCATGGTCAGCGCCTCGTAGCCGACCTCGCGGAGGAGGTCGAGGACCGCACCGTGCAGTTCGGCTTCCCGTTCGGGGGTGATCCGGGTGCGACGCGACATGACCTCTTCGACCATCTCGGCATCTCCTCCCGACCTTGCCCAACCGAACGAAACCGTTTCGTACGGATCGACCATACCCCGGCCCCAAGCGAAACGAAACCGTTCCGTTTCGCTTGGGGCGTGGTGTCGGTCACGTCCCCGAGGCTTCCCGTCGCGGCCGCGGGAAGCCGCATGGATCACCTGTACGAGTTGCCAGCCCCCCTCCGCGCGGAAAGCATTGGGGGGTGAGTCACGACGCGGCGTACCTCCGGTTCCCCCATCTCCACGACGATCTGCTGTGCTTCGCCACCGAGGACGATCTCTGGGTGGCGCCCCTGGTTCCTCCCGGGGAGCCCGCGGGCCGGGCCTGGCGGATCACCGTCGACCGGACCCGGGTGGGCCACCCCCGGTTCTCCCCCGACGGCAAGCACATCGCCTTCACCACCTGGCGCAGCCTCGACCCCGAGATCCACCTCGCCCCCGTCTCGGGCGGCCCGGCGCGCCGCCTCAGCTACTGGGGAGCCACCGACACCCGGGTCTGCGGCTGGACCCCGCCCGACAAGGACGGCCGCAGCGACATCCTGGCCGTCTCCTCGCACGGCCAGCCCTTCTCCTACTTCGCCTGGGCGTACACCCTCCCCACCGACGGCAGCCCCGGCGGCCGGCTCCCCTGGGGGCCCGTCTCCGACATCGCCGTCCACGACGAGGCCCCCGACGGGGAGGAGCCGGGCGAGCGGCGCACCCTGCTGCTGACCGGCAAGCCCCCGCACGAGCCCGCCGCGTGGAAGCGCTACCGCGGCGGCGCCACCGGCCGGCTGTGGCTGCACGGCGAGCGGCTGCTGGAGGGCATCGAAGGCCACCTCGACTCGCCGATGTTCGTGGACGGCCGGATCGCCTTCCTCTCCGACCACGAAGGCATCGGCAACGTCTACTCCTGCCTGCCCGACGGCACGGACCTGCGCCGGCACACCGACCACGAGGAGTTCTACGCCCGGCACGCCTCCAGCGACGGCTCCCGGATCGTCTACCAGTGCGCCGGCGACCTGTGGATCGTGGAGTCGCTGGCCGAAGGCGCCTCCCCGCGCAAGCTGGAGGTCCGCCTCGGCGGACCCCGCGCCGGCCGCCGCACCTACCAGGTCCCGGCCGCCAGCCACGTCGACTCCCTCTCCGTCGACGCCACCGGGCGGGCCAGCGCCGTCGTCGTGCGCGGCAGCCTGTACTGGCTCACGCACCGCGACGGGCCCGCCCGCACCATCGCCGACACTCCGGGCGTACGGGTCCGCCTGCCCGAGATGCTCGGCAGCGGCGGGCAGGTGGCGTACGTGACCGACGCGGAGGGCGAGGACGCGATCGAGATCGCCTACCTGCCCCGCGCCTCGGGCGACCGCGAGCCGCGCCGACTCGCCTCGGGCGCGCTGGGCCGCGTACTGGAGCTGCTCTCCGATCCGGACGGTGAGCGGCTCGCGATCGCCTCCAACGACGGCCGGCTGCTGCTGATCGATGCCACCGAGGAGTCCAACGGGGAGGCCGGCGAGCTGATCCGGTCCGAGAACGGGCCCGTCACCGACCTCGCCTTCTCCCCCGACGGCTGCTGGCTGACCTGGTCGCACCCGGGCATCGGCCGCTCGCTGCGCCAGATCAAGATGGCCCGGATCTCCGGACCCGGCGCCCCCACGGTCGTCGACGTCACCAACGGCCGCTTCGAGGACGAGAACCCCGTCTTCACCCGGGACGGGCGCTACCTCGCCTTCCTGTCCTGGCGCGGTTTCGACCCCGTCTACGACGTCCACACCGGCGACCTGTCCTTCCCGCTGGGCTGCCGCCCGTACCTGGTGCCGCTGTCCTCGGCCACCCCCTCCCCCTTCGCCTTCTCCCCCGACGGGCGCCCGGCGGCGGGCGGACTCGACCCGGGCGAGGGGGACGCGGAGTCCGGCGACGGCGCGGTCACCGTGGAGGTCGAGGGCCTGGAGAGCCGGGTGACGCCCTTCCCGGTGTCGGCCTCCAAGTACTCGGCCCTCTACCCGGTGCACGGCGGCGGGCTGGTGTGGCTGCGCTGGCCGATCTCGGGCGCGCTCGGCGAGACCTTCGCCAACCCGGCCGACGTCAGCGGCAAGCCGACGCTGGAGTACTTCGACCTCACCAAGGCCCGCAAGACGGAACTGGCCTCCGGGCTGGACTGGTTCGCGGTGAGCGGCGACGGCACCCGGCTCGTGGTCAACGAGGACGGCGACCTGCGGGCGGTCCCGGCCACCGAGTCCGGCGACAGCGACTCCACCGTCTACCTGGACCTGCGGCGCATCCTGCACGAGGTGGACCCGGCGGCGGAGTGGCGCCAGGCCTTCGAGGAGGCGGGGCGGCTGATCCGCGCCTACTTCTGGGAGCCGAAGATGTGCGGCATCGACTGGGACGGGGTGCTGCGCCAGTACCGCTTCCTGGTCGAACGGGTCGCCTCCCCCGACGAGTTCGCCGACCTGATGCGCGAGGTGCTCGGCGAGCTCGGCACCTCGCACGCGTACGTGTCCCCGGCCCGCCGCAACGAAGGGCCTCCCCACTACCAGCGGGCCATCGGCCTGCTCGGCGCCAACCTCTTCCCCCGCGACGGGGCCTGGGTCGTCGGCCGGATCCTGCCCGGCGAGTCCTCCGACTCCAAGGCCCGCTCCCCGCTCGCGGGCACCGGCATCCGCGAGGGCGCGGTCCTCACCCACGTGGACGGCCGGCCGGTGGACCCGGTCACCGGGCCCTACCCGCTGCTGTCGGCGGCCGGCGGAACCACCGTGGAGCTCACCTTCGAGCCCGCCGAGGGACAGGGCCGCTCGCGCCGGGTCGCGGTCGTCCCGCTGATCGACGAACGGCCGCTGCGCTACCAGGACTGGGTGGCCAAACGCCGCGCGGTGGTCCGGGAGATCAGCGGCGGAAAGTGCGGCTACCTGCACATCCCCGACATGGGCGGCTCGGGCTGGGCCCAGTTCAACCGCGACCTGCGCGCCGAGATGGCCAAGCCCGCCCTGCTCGTGGACGTACGCGGCAACGCCGGCGGGCACATCAGCGAGCTGGTGGTGGAGAAGCTGACCCGCTCGATCCTCGGCTGGGACCTGACCCGCAACGCACAGCCCGTCTCCTACGCCTCCAACGCGCCCCGGGGCCCGATCGTGGCCCTGGCCGACGAGGCGACCTCCTCCGACGGGGACATGATCACGGCCGCCTTCAAGCTACTGGGGCTGGGCCCGGTCGTCGGCCAGCGCACCTGGGGCGGGGTGGTCGGCATGACCGGCCGGCACACCCTCGGCGACGGCACGGTGATCACGGTGCCGATGAACGCGGCCTGGTTCCCCGAGTACGGCTGGTCCGTGGAGAACCAGGGCGTGGAGCCCGACCTGCCGATCCTGCGCACCCCCCTCGACTGGGCGGAGGGGCGGCACGCACAGCTCGACGACGCCGTACACCTGGCGCTGGAGCTGCTGGAACAGGACCCGGCTGCGGTACCGCCCGGTTACACGGACGTACCGGACCGGCGCCGGCCGAAGCTGCCGCCGCGGGGGTGACTCCGCGGGGCGGGCGACCGTAGGGCATGCGAAAGGGGTGCGACCCGGGACGGCGGGTCGCACCCCTCGGCACGCGTCTTCAGGTACCGCGACGCACTTGCCTACTTGTCGAAATTCTCGTCGGTCCCGTCGAAGGGTTCACGGGCCCTGTCCTTGGCCTGGTCGGCGGCCTGCGGGGCGCGCTCGGACACCTCGTCCTGCTTGCCGGAGGCCTTCGCCCTCTCCGCGAGTTCCTTGGCCTTGTCCTGGAACTGGTCCTTGATGCCCATGTGTCCTCACTCCTGTAACGGTGTTCGGTAAGGGGAACCCGACCAGTCTCGCCCAGGTGGACATTTAGCGCATTCCGGTCAACGGCTCCGGCTTCGCTCCTGCTCGTCCGCGGCCCCGCCGGCCCCCACAAGCCCCTTGGAAACACTGGCCAGTCGCGGTTCGAACCGCTTCATCTCGCGCTGCCCGACTGCCGAGATGATCCCGGGCAGGTACCCGCGGACCCCCTGCATGCCGCGCAACCACCACTGCGCGTAGACGTGCGCGGAACGCCGCTCGATGCCCGCCACGATCCGGTCGACGGCCGGCCCCAGCGGGTACGTCTGGTTCGACGGCCAGGGCAGCCGCTGGCGCAGTTCGCGCATGACCTCGTCCTGGTCGGCGCCGCGCACCATGTCGGTGTCGGTCCAGGACAGGTAGCCGACGCCCACTTTGACCCCCTTGTAGCCGACCTCGGAGCGCAGGCAGTGCGCGAAGGCCTCGACCCCGGACTTGGAGGCGCAGTAGGCGGTCATCATCGGCGCCGGGGTGATCGCCGCGAGGGAGGCGATCTGCAGGAAGTAGCCGCGGCTCTCCATCAGCACGGGCAGGAAGGCGCGGGCGGTGACGGCGCCGCCGATGAGGTTGACCTCGATGACCCGGCGCCAGGCGTCGGGGTCGGAGTCGGCGAAGGGCCCGCCGGAGGCGACGCCGGCGTTGGCGACGACTATGTCCACCTTGCCGAAGCGCTGCTTGACCTCCTGCGCGACCCGGGCCATGGCCTCGTGGTCGGTGACGTCGGCGTACCAGTGGTCGCTGTCGGTGTGCAGCCGCCCGGAGACCTCCTTGAGGGCCTCGGGCTCCAGGCCCACGAGGGCCACCTTCGCACCGCGGGCGGACAGTTTGCGGGCGAGCAGCTCGCCGACCCCGCGCGCGGCCCCCGTGACGACGGCGACCTGTCCTTCCAGACTCTTGCGAGCACTCACGGGGTCTTCTCCTTTGCGGGTTCGTTGACGTCTGCGGGTTCGTTGACGTCTGCGGGTTCGATGACGTCCGCGGGTTCGTCGGCGCCTGCGGGTTCGTGGGCGTGGGAACGGCTGACGTACACCTCGGCGAGCTCGCGCACGGCGGCGGTGACGGCCTCCGGGGCCTCGATCGGGCTCATGTGCCCCACCCCGGTCAGTTCGGTGAGCCCCACGCAGTTCGGCAGCGCGGCGGCCAGCCCCCGGGCGTGCACGATCGGTGTCAGCCGGTCGCTCTTGCCGCCGATGACGGCGGTGGGCACGGTGAGCGCGGCCAGCTGCGCGTCGAGGTCCAGGGAGGCCAGCACCCCTGACCAGGCGTGCCGCACCGGGGTGGGGCAGGCGTGGACGATCCGCGCACAGGCCTCGACCTTGTCGGGCGCCGAGCCGGGGCCCATCGTGGCGTACTTCAACACCTTGCGGGCGACGGGGGTGACGGGCCCGAGCGGGGCCCGGGATCCCAGGACCGCCCCGGTGATACGGGTCCTCGCGCGGCCGACGCGCCACGGCAGGACCTGCGCCTCCTCGACCAGCCGGCCGCTGCCGGTGCTGCACAGCAGCGCGGCCGCGGCGTGTTCGGCGAACTCCGGCCGGGCGGCGGCGGCCATGATCGTCATCCCGCCCATGGAGTGGCCCGCGATGACGGCCTTCTCGCCGGGGGCGAGGGTGGCCCCCAGGACGGCGACCAGGTCGTCGGCGAGGGCGGCGGTGCCGTAGCCGGACACGGAGCCGGCGGGGCTGCGGCCATGGCCCCGCTGGTCGTAGGTGATGACCCGGTGCCCGGTGGACAGGGCCCGTATTTGCGCGGCCCAGAAGGCGGTGGAGCAGGTCCAGCCGTGCGCGAGCACGACGGCCGGGGCTCCGTCCTCGCCGTGCACCTCGACGTGCAGGCGCGAGCCGTCGGCGGAGGTGGCGACCAGCTCCCGGCGGGCGGCCGGCGGGGCGTACGGCCCCGCGGTCACGTGCATGAGGCGGCTCACGCGGCCCCCTCCTGCACCGCTTCGGCGGCGGCCATCGGGACCCGCTCGCGGTCGCGGCCCCGTACGACCTCGTACTCGCTCAGGTCCACGCCCAGGGTCTCCTTGCGGAACTCCCCGGTGGTGCCCGGCCAGACCGTGGTGTTGCGACCCTGCGCGTCCAGGTACCAGCTGGTGCAGCCGCCGGTGTTCCACACCGTCCGCTCCATGCGGGTCTGGACCTGACGGTTCCAGGCGTTGACCGCGGACGGCCGCGCGGCGAGGGCGACCTTCCCGCCCAAACCGCTTCCACCGAGGACGCCGAGCTGGCGCATGTAGTCCGCCATGTAGTTCAGCTGCGACTCGATCATCAGGATCATCGAGCTGTTCCCGAGCCCGGTGTTCGGCCCGATGATCGTCATCCAGTTCGGGAAGCCCGCCGCGGTGGCCCCGCGCAGCGACTGCATCCCGTCCTTCCAGACCTCGGCGAGGGTCTTGCCGTCCACGCCCACCACCCGGTCGGCGATCGGCATGTCCGTGACGTGGAAGCCGGTGCCGAAGACGATCGCGTCGACCTCGGTCTCGGTCCCGTCGGCCGCGACCAGCACCGAACCCCGGATCTCCTTCAGCCCGGAGGCCACGAGGTCCACGTTGGGCCGGGCGAGCGCCGGGTAGTACTCGCTCGACAGCAGGATCCGCTTGCAGCCGATGCGGTACGAGGGCGTCAGCTTGGCCCGCAGCTCCGGGTCCTTGATCGAGCGCGCCATGTTCGCCTTGGCGAGGGACTCGATCAGCCCGAGCTGGTTGGGCCGCTTGGTGAAGGCGCTGACCTGGAGTTCCCTGATCCCCCACAGCAGCCCGCGGCGGGCCGCCCGGGTGAAGGGGAGCTGGCGGTGCAGCCAGCGCTCCACCGAGGTGATCGCCCGGTCGGTGCGCGGCATCACCCACGGCGGGGTGCGCTGGAAGAGGGTGAGCCGGTCCACCTCGGGCGCGATGGCGGGCACGATCTGGATGGCGGAGGCGCCCGTACCGATCATGGCCACGCGCTTGCCGCGCAGGTCGTAGTCGTGGTCCCAGCGGGCCGAGTGGAAGACCTTGCCGGGGAAGCCGGCGAGTCCGGGTATCTCCGGCATCTTCGGGTCCGACAGCGGCCCGGTGGCGGAGACGACCACGTCGGCGGTGAAGTCCCCGCCCGAGGTCTCCATCTCCCACCGCATCGCGTCCGCGTCCCACCGCATCATCAGGACTTCGTGGTTCAGCCGGATGTGGCGGCGCAGTCCGAAGGTGTCGGCCACGTGCTCCAGGTACTCCCTGATCGCGGGCTGCCCGGAGAACGTGCGGGGCCAGTCGGGATTGGGGGCGAAGGAGAAGGAGTACAGGTGGGAGGGCACGTCGCAGGCGCACCCGGGGTAGTTGTTGTCCCGCCAGGTGCCGCCGACGGATTCGGCGCGCTCCAGGACGACGAAGTCCGTGATCCCCTCGCGCCGCAGCCGCACCGCGGCGCCCAGCCCGCCGAACCCGGATCCGATCACCGCCACGCGTACGTGTTCGCGTTCCTGCTCGCGCCCGTCCATGCCACCGCCCATGCCAGCCACCTTCGGATGCCGATGCCAACGCCCATTCAGATGCTGCCAGCAATCACTGGCACAATCGGGAGAGTAGAGCAGCCCCGTACTCATGGGTAGGGGTCGCGCCGGGAAAGTTACCGGGAGTACGCCCTAGGCTGCGCACGTGCCGCACAATGCGACGCAGGACGCAGCGCCCCGACCGAAGCCACAGAAGCGACAGAGGCAAGGACCACAGTGCGCGAATACCGCACGGAAGAGCTGGCCGAGGCCGCCGGCATACCCGTACGCACCCTGCGCTTCTACCGTGAGCGCAAGCTCCTGCCGCCGCCGCGCCGCGAGGGCCGCATCGCCTGGTACGACGACCACCACCTGGCCCGGCTGCGCACCGTCGCCGCCCTGCTGGAGCGCGGCCACACCCTCGGCGGGATAGCCGAGCTGACCGTCGCCTTCGAGAACGGCCGCGACGTGGGCCAGCTGGGTGAGCTGCTCGGCATCGGCTGGTCCGAGGAGACCCCGGTCCGCCTGACGCCCGAGGCCCTCGCCGACTACTTCGAGGGCGAGGTCACCCCGGAGAACCTGGCGGCCTCGCTCGACCTCGGCTACCTCGCCACCGACGGCGAGGAGATCGTCCACGTCAGCCGCCGGCTCCTGGACGTCTCCTCGGCCCTGGTCCGCGAGGGCGTACCGCTCTCGGCCGTCCTGGAGGCGGGCCGCAGGGTGCGCGAGCACGCGGACGCGATGGCGGCCCTGTTCGCGGACCTCATCTCCACCCACATCTCGGAGGAAGCCGTCCCGCGCCTGCGCCCCCTGGCCAAGAGCGTGGTCGAGGCGGAACTCACGATGGCCATGGAGCGCCTCCGCCCGCCGGCGCCGGGCCCCTCCCTACCCTCGTCCCCTCAGACACCGAGCTCGTAGACCACGGTCACGGGCGCGTGGTCGGACCACCGCTCGGGGTGCGTCTCGGCCCGCTCCACGAACGCCTTGACGGCCTTGGCCGCCAGCCCCGGCGTCGCGACCTGCAGGTCGATCCGCCAGCCGGCGTCGTTGTCGAAGGCCCGCCCGCGGTAGGACCACCAGGAGTACGGCCCCTCGGTGTCCGGGTGCAGGCTCCGCACCACGTCCACGTACCCGGCGGTGTCGTACACCTTCCCGAGCCACTCGCGCTCCTCGGGCAGGAAGCCGGCGTTCTTCCGGTTGGTCTTCCAGTTCTTCAGGTCGGCTTCCTGGTGGCAGATGTTCCAGTCACCGCAGACGACGACCTCCCGGCCGTCCGCGGCGGCCCGCACCTTGAGCTCCTGCAGGTAGGTGAGGAACTCCCCCATGAACCGGTACTTCTCGTCCTGCTTCTCGGTCCCGGCCTCCCCGGAGGGCAGGTAGAGGCTGGCGACGGTCACACCGGGCAGGTCGATCTCCAGGTACCGCCCGCTGGCGTCGAACTCGTCGCTCCCGAATCCGACCTGCACCCGCTCCGGCTCCCGCCGCGTGTAGAGCGCGACCCCGGCCCGCCCCTTGGCGGCGGCCGGCGCGAACACGGTGTGCCACCCCTCGGGCGCCCGCACCTCGTCCGGAATCTGCCCCTCCTCGGCCCGCACTTCCTGCAGGCAGACGACGTCGGCATCCGACCCGGCGAGCCACGGCGAGAACCCCTTCTTGGCGGCGGCGCGGATCCCATTCACATTCACGGAGGTCACAGAGAACATCCCTGCACGATAGCCGGAGCGTTCCGTAGGCTGTTCGGATGTCTCAGGAGATCCAGCTCCGCCCCGTGTCGTACGACGACCCGGACGCGGTCAAGCTCAACGACCAAGTGCAGATCGAATACCAGGAGCGCTACGAGGGCGAGGGCGACGAAACGTTCCTCGACCCGGCGATGTTCGTCCCGCCGAGGGGCCTCTACCTCCTCGCCTACGACGCTTCGGGCACGCCGATCGCCAGCGGCGGCTGGCGCGGCCACGAGGCGAACGACGAGGGCTACGCCGACGGCGACGCCGAGCTCAAGCGCATGTACGTGATACCCGAGGCCCGCGGCCTGGGCCTGGCCCGCCGCATCCTCGCCGCCCTCGAAGCGGACGCCCGCGCGGCCGGCCGCCTGCGCATGGCCCTGGAAACCGGCGACCAGCAGCCGGAGGCCATCGCCCTCTACCTCTCCGAGGGCTACACCCTGACGGACGCCAAGTTCGGCCACTACCGCTTCCACGACTCCAGCCGCTGCATGACCAAGCCGCTGAACCCGGGAGCCTGACCCGGGTCACCCGGGCCCGGCCCCCTCGGCTCGGCCCGCTCGACCCGGAACCTCAGATCGGCCTCTGAACTCCCCACCGCCACGGTCCGTCCGCCGGGCACCGCGCCCACACTGGGCCGAGGACGTCACCATGACCCAGCGGGGGGCCCATGCACACGGATCCGAGCGTCTACGAACTGGCCCACCTGGCCGGCGGCCCCCAACGCGTCGCCGAAACCGCCCTGATCGCCCTGCGCGACCTCGGCGCGCTGACCGTCACCGGCCCCCGCGTCCGCGCGACCGCGCCCGCACCGCCCGCCCGGCACCCGGTCGAAGCGGTGCTCACGGCGTTCTGCTCGCGCGGGCGCGGCATCCCGGCCGCGATCGCGGCCGTGCGCGAGGCCCCGGAAACCGCGGAGATCGGACACCGGCTCCGCGCCCTCGGTCTCCTCACCCGCTTCCGCCACCGCCCCACCCGCGCCGGCCGCCGGCTGCTCGCCGAGGCCAAGTCGGCGGCCGCCCACCCCGCGTACGTCCTCCAGGGCCCGTCCGCCATCGAGGACCGGCTCCTACGGGGCCTGATCTCCGGCACCCGCACCCCGACGGTCCTGGACCGCCTGAAGCCCCGCCCCCCGGCCCTGGACCGCGACCTCAACGGGAACTTCGGCTCGGGCCAGGACTTCGGAAGCTTCGGCGGCTCCGGAAGCGATTCCTGACCCGAACGCAAAAGATCCCGCCCGGTCTTTCGACCGGACGGGATCTCGTGACGTTCTCGGGAGCAACCCGTGAACTGTCGTTTGTGGACCTGTGGGGATTTGAACCCCAGACCCCCTCGATGCGAACGAGGTGCGCTACCAGACTGCGCCACAGGCCCTTGCGACGTGTGAAACATTAGCATCCCCTCGCGGGTGCTCCAAAACCGGTATCGGGGAGCGTCCGCGCAGGTCATCGATCACTCGTTCGCTGCGCGCGGGCGCTCGTCGCCCTCGTACTGGTCGAAGAGGGGCGTACGGGCCGCGTCGCGCGGCCGGGGGCGGGGCGACGGGGTCGACGGCTGGGCGCGCAGGCGGGGTTCCGTCGGCTCGGCCGTACTGGAGCGGGTCGCGCTCCAGGGGTCCGGGGTGGCCGGGCCGGTGGCGCGCGGGGCGACCGGGGCCGTCACGTACGTCGGCAGCGGCACCGGGACGGGCTCCCAGCTGTCACCGCGGGCGGGGCCGCGCTCGCGTTCGCGCTGCTGGTCCACCCACTCGGCGTGGTCGGTCTGCTCGACCAGTGCGCGCCGGCCGGCCTCCTGCGGGGAGACGGGTGGCGCAGGGTCCGGGTCGGAGCCGGCCGCGGCCGTGCTTTCGGGGTGCTCGGAGTGCCGGCGCCGGGGGCGGTTCTCGCGCAGGTGGCGGGCGGCCGCCTCGGCGCGCCGCCGGTCCATGGTGAACTCGTAGCGGCGTCGCTCCTGGACCCGCAGGTGCACGATGTACGTGCTCAGCAGCAGGGCGGGGACGGCCGGGGCCCACAGGTACTGGAGTCCGCCGACGGCGGCGACGACCGCGCCGAGGGTGAAGATCAGGAAGAGCAGCGCGGTGGTGCGCCGGCGGCGGGCCAGGACGACGAGGCGCTGCTCGCGGCGGGCCCGCTCCGCGCGGTCGGCCCGTTCGGAGGCGGCCGATCTCGGCTCGGACCGGGTGGGCGGGGGCACGACGACGGCCCGGGCGTCGACGGCGTCCACGGATTTCACCGTTTCCGTCGCGGCGTCCGGTTCCGCGGGGGGCTGGGGTCGCGCCTCCTCGTCACCGCGCTCACGCAGCCCCTTGGCGTAACGGCGCTCCATTCCCGCCCGGCCGGAAAGCAGCCGGATGGCGGTGGAGAAGCGTTCCGTCGGACGGGCTTCGTTCAGCTCGTCCTGCCTCCGGAGCCACATGGGCACCAAGTAGGCGGCCCAGGCCCCGACGATGACTGCGTAGATGAGGCCGCTGCTGCTCACACCCCACACCGTAGAGGGGCGCGGCCGGGGGAATCCGCCAATTGGGACGGCGTGTCGCACGATCTCGCTGATATCACGGACTTTTTTTGTGATTCTTCGGATCAGGTTATGGGCGAATCGGTCATTGAACGAAGGAATTCGAACAGATATCGGATTTCTATTGTTCCGGCAGCTGTCCCGGCTCGGCGGGACCGTGCGGATGGCGTTCGCGGTGCCAGCGGTGCAGCAGCCCTTCCCGCGCTTCCTCCGCCGTCAGCGCGTACACGAGGTGATCGCGCCAGGCCCCGTCGATGTGCAGGTACCGCGGGCGCAGTCCCTCCTCGCGGAAGCCGAGCTTCTCCACCACCCGCCGGCTCGGACCGTTCTCCGGGCGGATGCACACCTCGATCCGGTGCAGCCCGACCTTGCCGAAGCAGTGGTCCACCGCGAGCGCGACCGCCGTCGGCATCACTCCGCGGCCCGCCACGTCCCGGTCCACCCAGTAGCCGACGTGGCCCGCGCACATCGAGCCCCAGGTGATCCCGGCGACCGTCAACTGGCCCACCAGGCGGCCCTGGTACTCGACGACGAACGGCAGCATGCGCCCCGCGTTCGCCTCCGCCCGCAGATGGCGCACCATCTGGCGGTACGTCGGCCGCTGGATCACCGGCCCCCAGGGTGCGGGCGGCGGGATCGTCGCCTCCCACGGCCGGAGCCAGTCGCGGTTGCGGCGGTTGACCTCGCGCCAGGCGGCCTGGTCGCGGAGCTTTATCGGCCGGAGCGATACGTCGCCGTCCTGCAGCACCACCGGCCAGGAGGGGCCGTTCAGCTCGCGCTCCCCGGCGGTCTGCCCTCGGGACGAGGGTGGTCGCCGCCCCGGATCTGGTCGACGGCGTGCAGCAGGACGCGGGACAGGACCGCGATCCCGTCGCGGACCCCGCCCGTGGAACCGGGCAGGTTCACGATCAGGGTGCGGCCGGCCACGCCCGCCAGCCCCCGGGACAGGGCCGCGGTGGGCACCTTCGCCAGGGACTCGGCGCGGATCGCCTGCGGGATGCCCGGAATCTCGTAGTCCAGGATCCGTGCGGTGGCGTCGGGGGTCCGGTCGGTCGGCGAGATGCCGGTGCCGCCGGTGGTCAGGATGACGTCGTACCCGACGGCCACGCCCTCGCGCAGGGCCGCCTCCACGGGGTCCCCGTCGGGGACCACGCGCGGGCCGTCCACCGCGAAGCCGAGCGCGCGCAGGCCCTCGGCGAGCACCGGGCCGCCCTTGTCCTCGTACACACCCTGCGAGGCCCGGTTCGAGGCGGTGACGACCAGCGCGCGCAGCGAGGAGGCCGTCGGCGTCACGGGGTCCGCCTCGGGGGCGTGGGCGTGGCTGTGGACCTCGCCGCCGCGCGGGGCGTTCACGAGCGCGTCCAGTCGCCGGACTTGCCGCCCGTCTTCTCCTCGACCCGCACGTCGGTGATGACCGCGCCCTTGTCGACGGCCTTGACCATGTCGATGACGGTGAGACCGGCGACCGCGACGGCGGTCAGCGCCTCCATCTCGACGCCCGTGCGGTCGGTGGTCTTGACGGTGGCGAGGATCTCGACGGCTTCATCGGTGACCTTCAGGTCCACCTTCACCCCGGAGACGGCCAGCGGGTGGCACAGCGGGATCAGGTCGGGGGTCTTCTTCGCCCCCATGATCCCGGCGATCCGCGCGGTGGCGAGGGCGTCGCCCTTGGGCACGCCCTCGCCCCGCAGCAGTTCGATCACCCGGGGAGAGACGAGCACGCGCCCGCTGGCCCGCGCCGTCCGGGTGGTGACGTCCTTCGCCGAGACGTCGACCATCCGGGCCGCGCCGGCCTCGTCGATGTGCGTCAGCCTGGTGCCGGCGGCGCCGCCGGCGCTGCTCTGCTCAGGGGGTACGGGGGTCTCCCCCCGGGAATGTGCTGCCATATCTGCGTGCCGCTCCCGTCCGGGCCCCGCAAGGGCCTGTGTGGTGCAACACGCTACCCGCATCCGCCGGACCTCAGCCGAGCAGGACCACTTCCAACTCGGCCCCGGGCTCCACCGAGGTCACGTCCTCCGGTACGACGATCAGCGAGTCGGCGTGCGCCAGCGCGGCGATCAGGTGCGAGCCCGCTCCGCCGACCGGGCTCACCGTGCCGCTTTCGGCGTCGTACTTGCCGCGCAGGAACTGACGGCGGCCCGCCGGGGAGCCGATGGCCTTGTCCGCCTCGAGCACCGCGCGCACGCTCGGCCGGTTGACCTCGGAGGCGGGCAGCCCCATGAGGGCGCGGATCGCGGGGCGCACGAACAGCTCGAAGGAGACGTAGGAGGAGACCGGGTTGCCGGGCAGGGCCAGCAGCGGGGTGTGGTCGGGGCCGATGGTGCCGAAGCCCTGGGGCTTGCCGGGCTGCATGGCGAGCTTGCGGAAGTCGATGCCGGCGCCGTCCACATCGTCGTCCCCGGTGGAGACGGCGGTGAGGGCCTCCTTGACCACGTCGTACGCGCCGACGCTGACCCCGCCCGTGGTGACGAGCAGGTCGGCCCGGATGAGCTGGTCCTCGATGGTGGAGCGCAGGGTGTCCGCGTCGTCCGCGACGGCGCCGACCCGGTAGGCGATGGCTCCGGCGTCCCGCGCGGCGGCGGCCAGGGCGAAGCTGTTGGAGTCGTAGATCGTGCCGGGCGCCAGGGCCTCGCCGGGCTGGACCAGTTCGCTGCCGGTGGACAGGACGACCACGCGCGGGCGCGGACGCACCCGTACGGTGCCCCGCCCGATGGCGGCCAGCAGGGCGATCTGCGGCGGCCCGAGGACCGTGCCCGCGGCGAGCGCCAGATCCCCGGCCTGTACGTCGCTGCCGCGCGCGCGGACGTGCGCCCGCGCCTCGGCGGCGCGGTGGACGCGCACCTCGCCCGCGGCGCCCTCGGGCGACTCGCTGGCGGGGGTCATTCCGGAGGCGGCGCCGCCGCCCGTGCCCCCGTCGGTCCACTCGACCGGTACGACGGCTTCCGCGCCGGGGGGCAGCGGGGCGCCGGTCATGATGCGGGCTGCCTGGCCGGGGCCCACGGTCGGCAGCTCGCCGCTGCCGGCCGCCACGTCCCCGATGACCGTCAGCACCGCAGGGAACTCCTCGCTGGCGCCCTGGACATCGATGGTCCGGACGGCGTACCCGTCCATCGAGCTGTTGTCGAAGGGCGGCAGGGCGACGGGCACGGTGACGTCCTCGACCAGGACACAGCCCTGGGCGTCCAGCAGCTGGAGCTCGATGGGCTCCAGCGGCCGGACCGTACCGAGGACGTCGGCCAGGTGCTCGTCCACCGACCAGAGGCGCTGGGAGTGGCTGTCCTGCGGTGCGTCGGGCTTGCTCAAGGTCCTACATCTCCTCCGTGACGTAATGGTGAAGCCAGGTGCGGAACTCCGGGCCCAGGTCCTCACGCTCGCACGCGAGTCGGACGATGGCCCGCAGGTAGTCGCCGCGGTCTCCGGTGTCGTAGCGGCGGCCCCGGAAGACCACGCCGTGCACCGGGCCACCGACGGTCTCGTCGGCGGCCAGCTTCTGCAGGGCGTCGGTCAGCTGGATCTCACCGCCGCGGCCCGGCTCGGTCTCCCGCAGTATGCCGAAGATCGCCGGATCCAGTACGTATCGTCCGATGACCGCGTAATTGCTGGGTGCGTCCGCGGCGTCCGGCTTCTCCACGAGACCGGTGATGCGGACCACGTCCGCCTCGTCGGTGGGCTCGACGGCGGCGCAGCCGTAGAGGTGCACCTGGGAGGGGTCGACCTCCATCAGCGCGACGACGGTGCCGCCGGCCCTCTGCTGGATCTCCGTCATCCGGCGCAGCAGTGGATCGCGGGGGTCGATCAGGTCGTCGCCGAGGAGGACGGCGAAGGGTTCGTCGCCGACGTGCGGCTCCGCGCACAGCACGGCGTGGCCCAGGCCCCGGGGGTCGCCCTGGCGGACGTAGTGCATGGTGGCCAGGTCGCTGGACTCCTGGACCTTCTTGAGCCGGTCGTCGTCGCCCTTGGCGATGAGTGCGGACTCCAGCTCGTAGTTGCGGTCGAAGTGGTCTTCGAGAGCCCGCTTGTTACGGCCCGTGATCATGAGAATGTCGTCGAGGCCGGCCGACACGGCCTCCTCGACGACGTACTGAATGGCCGGCTTGTCCACCACGGGAAGCATTTCCTTGGGTGTGGCCTTGGTTGCCGGAAGGAACCGAGTGCCGAGGCCCGCGGCCGGGATGACGGCCTTTTTGATCACGGGGTGCAACTGAGTCATGAGCGGAACGATAGTCCCTCGTGCTGTGAGCCACGTGTGCTTCAGATGAACATGATCAGGTATACCCCGATAGAAAGTGATACGAGCCAACCGTGACAGCGAACCAGCCTTCGAGGGCCAAGGCGGACCTGCGCCGGGAACTCCTCGCGGCCCGCCGCGCCTTGTCCGCCGACACCCTCCGCACGACGGCCGAGGCCCTCTCCCGCTCCGCCCTGGAGCTACCCGAACTCAGCTCCGCCCGTACCGTGGCCGCCTACGTCTCCATCGGCTCCGAACCCGGCACCCGCGAGCTGCTCGACGCCCTGCGGGCGGCCGGCACCCGCGTGCTGCTGCCCGTCCTGCTGCCCGACAACGACCTCGACTGGGCGGCGTACGAGGGCCCCGACAGCCTGGCCGAGGCCGCGCACCCGGGGAAGATGCGGCTCCTGGAGCCCGCCGGTCCCCGTCTCGGCCCGGACGCGGTGACCGGCGCCGACGCCGTGCTGCTGCCCGGACTGGCCGTGGACCGGCGGGGAATGCGACTCGGGCGGGGCGGAGGCTCGTACGACCGGGTGCTGGAGCGGCTGGAGCGCGCCGGGGCGCATCCCGCGCTGGTCGTGCTGCTCTACGACGACGAGGTGGTCGCGCGGGTCCCGGAGGAACCGCACGACCACCCCGTCCGAGCGGTGGCCACCCCGTCGGGGGTGCTCCGCTTCAGCTCGTGAAGGCGACGCCGACCGTGCCCGTCAGGAACCCTCGGGCTGGAGGGTCAGGGTCTCGACCGTGGCCTTGTCCACGGCGTCCTTCCCGAAGGCCCAGTCCAGCAGTTCGCCCTTGGCCCACAGCGTCGTCTGGTCCGTGTAGTGGTCGTGGTACGCGTGCCCCGAGGCGCCCGTCAGGTTGATCCAGCGGGACTTGTCGAAGTCGGCGAGGTTCACGACCATCCGCATCGACGGCACCCAGGTGACCCCGTACCCGCTGGACGCGTTCCAGCCGGTCGCGTTGACGGTGGCCTCGCCGCCACCCAGGTTCCAGGGGCCGCGGTTGAGGAGCCACTGGAGGTAGCCGGGGCCCTCGGTGCCGATCGTCTGGTTCTTCAGCATCAGCTGGTGCATGCGGCCCCAGCTCCAGGTCGACTGGTCCTTGCCGAGCTTGGCGGTCAGCTCCCAGCGGGCGTCCTTCATGGCCCGCGCGAAGAGCTGGTCGCGGTTGGTGGTGGCGGCCGCGGTGCGGCCGACGGCGGGCGACTGCCACCAGGCCGAGTTCTCGTCCTTGACCAGGCGGCGGACCACCTCGAACCAGCGGTCCCCGCCGTCCGGCTGCGCCGAGTCGGAGCCGCGCTCACCGCATTCGCGGACCATCTTGGCGAGGTCGTCGGCCGGGCCGGTGGTCTGCTCGGGGACGTTCATGCAGCTGCCTTCGACCCGCAGCTCCTTGGGCAGCTTGTCGCCGAAGGCCAGCTTGAGGATGTTGCGCCAGACCGCGTTGAAGTACGCGGCGGCCGCCGAGTCGGGCTCCTGGGTGTAGTTCCAGCCGTCCAGCAGCTTCTGCGCGGAGCGGACGTCCGGGTCCGAGACGTCGATCTTGGCCAGCATCGGGGTCAGCAGCGCGGCGATCTCGCTGCTGTTGTCCATCTGCATGGTGCGCATGTCGTCGGTGGAGATCTTCCCGCTGTCCTTGATCTTCGCCTCGATGAGGTCGTTGATCCGCTGGCTGCGGGCGCCGTAGCCCCAGTCGGTGGTCAGCAGGTACGGGTACTTGCCCGCGCCCGTGCCGCTCTCGGTGACGGCCTGGTTCGCGGTCACGATGAAGCCGCGCTCCGGGTTGAGCGCCCACGGCATCTCGTCCTGCGGGACGTAGCCGGCGTTGCCGTCCTTGCCGCCCTTCCAGGCGTACTTGGAGTCCCAGCCGGGGGCGGGCATCTTGCCGTCGCCGGTGGTGCGGATCGGGATGCGGCCGGGGGCCTGGTAGCCGATGTTGCCGTTGGCGCCCTTGTTGTCCGCGTAGATCAGGTTCTGCGAGGGGACCTCGAAGTCGCGGGCCGCGGTGCGGAAGTCCTGGAAGTTCTTGGCCCGGTTGATCTTGAAGACGGCGTCCATCGACTTGCCCGGGTCCAGCGCGGTCCAGCGCAGGGAGACCCCGTAGCCGTTGCCGCGGTCGGGGGCGGCGCTGTTCACGGGGGCGCGGGCGCCGACCGTGGCGATCTCGTCGCTGCGGTCGGAGATCAGCGGGCCGTTGTTGGTGGACCGGACGGTGATCTTCTTCTCGCCGCCGCCGGCGATCTTGATGACCTCTTCGCGGGTGGTGAAGGGGAGCACCTTGTTGTCGTAGACGTAGCCCTCGGGCTTGACCTGCTCCAGGTAGAGGTCGGTGACGTCGGCGCCGAGGTTGGTCATGCCCCAGGCGATGTCGGCGTTGTGGCCGATGACCACGCCCGGCATGCCGGAGAAGGTGTAGCCGGCCACGTCGTACTGGCACGCGGTCGAGGCCGCCCGGCAGTGCAGGCCCATCTGGTACCAGACCGAGGGCAGCTGCGGGGAGAGGTGCGGGTCGTTCGCGAGCAGCGGCTTCCCGGTGGTCGTGTACCTGCCCGCGACGACCCAGGAGTTCGAGCCGATGCCGCTGCCGGCCGGGCCGAGGATCGCGGGGATCTCGTCGAGGGTGTCGGCCAGCGCGCCGAGCTGCGTGCGCAGCCCCACCGTGGCGCCCTGCGCGGTGGCGTTGCCGGCCAGCCCGGTCTGGGCGTCTGCGGCGGACCCGGTCTGCGTGGAGGTCTGGGAGCCGCTGGTGGCCCCGGAGCCCACGGGGCTGCCGGAGCCGGGACCGGCCGCGGGGGTGTACTTCCCGCCCTTGACGGTGCCGCCCTCGACGATCGGACGGTTCCGGTCGAAGGGGTACGGCGGGTAGAGGTCGTCGATCTGGGCCTGCGAGAGCTTGCCCGTCATCAGCGCGCGGTCGATCTCGTCCTGCATGTTGCCGCGCAGGTCCCAGGCCATGGCCTTGAGCCAGGCCACCGAGTCGACCGGGGTCCACTGCTCGGGCTGGTAGGAGTCGCTGAGCTTGAGGGCGGCGTGCTCGACGGAGAGGTCCTTGCCGGACTTCTCCTTCAGGTACGCGTTGACCCCGTCGGCGTAGGCCCGCAGGTACTTCTTGGTCTCGGCCGACAGCTTGGTGTCGTACTCCTGCTGCGCGACCTGGCGCCAGCCGAGCGTGCGCAGGAAGGCGTCCGTCTCGACCTGGCCGGCGCCGAACATCTCCGAGAGCCGACCGGAGGTCATGTGGCGGCGTACGTCCATCTCCCAGAACCGGTCCTGCGCGTGCACGAAGCCCTGCGCGCGGAAGAGGTCCTCGTCGGAGTCGGCGTACAGCTGGGGGATTCCGTTGGCATCGCGCTTGACGTCGACGGTCCCGGTCAGGCCGGGCACCTTGAGGGAGCCGGTGGTCTGCGGGAACGAGGCCCGCACGCTGTCCACGCTCCAGTACGCCCCGTACCCGAGGCCAGCGAAGAGCGCCAGCACCAGGACGAGCACGATCAGACGGGCGCGTCGTCCCTTCTTCTTGACGGAAGGGGCGGTTTCGTTGGCGGGCATCGCTGTCCTTAGAGGGGCAGGGTGGTCCTGGGAGTGCTGGGAGCAACCATAGGCGCAGGACCGGGTGCGTTGATCCGTCAGGGGTCGAGCTCATGACGACAGGTCATGAGGACAGAGCCCCTCAGGCGTTTCACAATGTGGCTATCGAGTAAAGGGCGCGTCAAAGATTAGGTAAGGTAACGAAGTACTTGCCGTCCGTGCCCGTGCCGGAACGATGCGTCAGTCCGACGTGCCCCGTTCCGTCATCGTCAGGCACGTCGAGGAAAGGGCCGCCCGCTGACTGTCCACACGCTGAATGAGCTCCTGCTGGTCTGCTCGCTCGTGCTGCTCGTCGCCGTGGCGGCGGTACGCGTCTCTTCGCGCAGCGGCCTCCCCAGCCTGCTCATTTACCTCGGCATAGGTGTTGCGATAGGCCAGGACGGCATCGGCAACGTCGTGTTCGACAACGCCGAGCTGACCCAGGTGATCGGCTATGCCGCGCTCGTGGTGATCCTCGCCGAGGGTGGCCTGGGCACGAAGTGGAAAGAGATCAAGCCGGCCCTGCCGGCCGCGATCGTGCTGTCGCTGGTCGGCGTCGCCGTCAGCGTGAGCGTGACCGCGGCGGGCGCGCACTACCTGGTCGGACTCGAATGGCGGCAAGCCCTGCTGATCGGCGCGGTCGTCTCCTCGACCGACGCGGCGGCCGTCTTCTCGGTCCTGCGCAAGGTCCCGCTCCCCTCCCGGATCACGGGCGTGCTGGAGGCCGAGTCCGGCTTCAACGACGCCCCGGTCGTCATCCTGGTCGTGGCCTTCGCCACCGTCGGACCGGTCGACCAGTGGTACGTCCTCATAGGCAAGATCGCGCTGGAGCTGGCGATCGGCGTCGCCATCGGCCTGGCGGTGGGCTTCCTGGGCTCGTACGGGCTGCGGCACGTGGCACTGCCCGCCTCGGGCCTCTACCCGATCGCGGTGATGGCGATCGCGATCACCGCCTACGCGGCCGGCGCGATGGCGCACGGCTCCGGCTTCCTCGCGGTGTACCTGGCGGCGATGGTGCTCGGGAACGCGAAGCTCCCCCACTGGCCCGCCACCCGGGGTTTCGCGGACGGGCTCGGCTGGATCGCGCAGATCGGCATGTTCGTCCTGCTGGGCCTGCTGGTCACCCCGCACGAGCTGGTGCACGACTTCTGGCCGGCGGTGATCATCGGGCTGGTGCTGACGATGGTGGCCCGGCCGCTGGAGGTCTTCGTCTCCCTGCTGCCCTTCCGGCTGCCCTGGCAGGAGCAGGCGCTCATGTCCTGGGCGGGCCTGCGCGGGGCCGTGCCCATCATCCTGGCGACCATCCCCATGGTGTCCGGGATCGAGGGCAGCGAGCGGGTCTTCAACATCGTCTTCGTCCTGGTCGTCGTCTACACCCTGGTGCAGGGGCCGACCCTGCCGTGGCTCGCGCGCAAGCTGAAGCTGGGCAACAGCGACGAGACCGCCTCCGACCTCGGGATCGAGTCGGCGCCGCTGGAGAAGCTGCGCGGACACCTGCTGTCCTTCGCGATCCCGCCCGCCTCGCGCATGCACGGCGTCGAGGTGAGCGAGCTGCGGCTGCCTCCGGGGGCTTCCGTCACGCTGGTCGTACGGGACGCGCGGAGCTTCGTACCGGCGCCGTCGACCGTGCTGCGGCGCGGGGACGAGCTGCTGGTGGTCGCCACGGACCCGGTACGGGACGCGGCGGAGGCGCGGCTGCGGGCGGTGGCCCGGGGCGGCAAGCTGGCGGGCTGGCTGGGGACCGGCGGGGACGGGGGCGCACCCGCGGGCGGGAAGGCCAAGGGCGCCGGGAAGGGCTCCGGAAAAGGCTCCGCCAAGCGCTCCGGCAAGGGTTAGAGCGGCGCTCTAATTCTGCATTTTCGATGACTTCTGTCCGCATTCACCCCTGTTTGAGTGGGACCTGAATGCGAAGTTCCAGTTAATCGCAGGTGAAGACACGCCCTGTAGCCCGAATCACAGGGCGTATCGGCCGATCTGCCTGTACGATTAAGGAACACACATCGAACCAACTCTGCCTGACGCAGAGCTGGCGCGACCGCAAAGCGGCCGTGGCACCCTCCCGCAGTGGGCGCCCAGGTATCACTCGGTTTTGCGCAAGAGGACAGCTCTCGGGGCTCCCACATGTACGGGTGCGATCGCTCACAAGGCGGCGCATCGTCCGCAGACGGGGAGTTCTACCAGGCAGCGGAAAGGCCAGGCCGTGACATCCGCGGTCACGACCGACAAGTCCGCCCCCTCCACCCGACCCGGCTACGGGCAGCTCCTGCGCACGCCCGGCGCCCTCGGCTTCGTTCTCCCGGGATTCGCCGCGCGACTCCCCTTCGGCATGCTGACGATCAGCATCCTGCTGCTGGTCCAGCACACCACCGGTTCCTACGGAAGCGCCGGCATCGTCGCCGCCTTCACCGGTATCTCCATGGCCGTGTTCGCCCCGGTCATGGGCAAGCTCATCGACCGCCACGGCCAGAGCGCCGTCCTGATCCCGGTGGCCCTCGCACACGCCACCGCCGTCAGCTCCCTGGTGGCGTTCGCGCTGCTGGGTGCGCCCGTCTGGGCGCTCGCACTGGCGGCCGTCCCCGCCGGTGCATCCGTCCCGCAGGTCGGACCCATGGTCCGGTCCCGCTGGGCGGCCAAGCTCGAGGGCTCCCCGCTGCTGCCCACGGCCGCAGCGTTCGAGTCCGTCACCGACGAGTTCACCTTCGTCGTCGGCCCGGTGCTCGCCACCGCGCTGTGCACCGGCATCAACCCGGCGGCCGGTCTGGTCACCGAGGCCGCGCTGACCCTGATCGGCGGCCTGCTCTTCGCCGCCCAGCGCGCCACGCAGCCCAAGCCCGTCGCCCGCCCGGCGCACGGCGAGAAGCGCGCCCCGGCCCTGTCGTTCCACGGCCTGCGCGTCCTGATCGTCGCCTTCATCGGCATCGGCGCCGTCTTCGGCGGCATGCAGGTCTCGCTCGCCGCCTTCTCCGAGGAGATCGGCAACCCGGGCGCCAACGGTCTGCTCTACGGCGTCTTCGCCGCGGGCAACATGATCGCCGGCATCGCCTGCGGTGCGATCGCCTGGAAGATCGGCCCGCGCCGCCGCCTGATCCTCGGCTACATCGGCCTCACCGCGGCCGCCTCGGTCCTGTGGGCCGCGAACTCGATGATCCTGCTGGGCGCGCTCGGCCTGGTCGTCGGTCTGTGCATCGCCCCCGCGCTGATCACCGGCTACACCATGATCGAGCAGCTGATCCCCGCCACCTCGCGGACCGAGGCCTTCACCTGGCTCACCGGAGGCGTCGCCTTCGGGCAGGCCGGTGCCGTGACCCTGGCCGGCCGCCTGACGGACGCGCACGGGTCCTCGTACGGGTTCCTCGTGCCGATGGTGGCCACCGTGCTCGCTCTGGCCATCCTGCTGGCGCTGCGTGCGAAGCTGGCCCCGAAGGCCCCGAGCCGGATCGTCAGCTCGTCCAAGCCGGCCGCTTCGGCCACCTCCGCGGCACCCGCCGCGGGTGTGAACGAGCGTGGTCTGGGTCACCGCGTGCCGGTGACGGTGGACTGATCCGCCGGAATACGTCACCATGGAGCGTCGTTAGCACTCATTGAGTGAGAGTGCCAGGAGGAAATTCGTGCCGACCTACCAGTACCAGTGCACCGAGTGCGGTGAGGGCCTTGAGGCCGTGCAGAAGTTCACCGATGACGCGCTGACCGTGTGCCCGAGCTGTGACGGACGCCTGAAGAAGGTGTTCTCCGCGGTCGGCATCGTCTTCAAGGGATCCGGTTTCTACCGGAACGACAGCCGCGGCGCTTCGTCGAGCAGCACCCCTGCCTCGAAGCCCGCGTCGACGCCGGCCGCCACCCCGGCCGCGTCCTCGTCCTCGACGGCGTCATCGTCCTCGACCTCGACCTCCTCGTCGTCGTCGAGCTCGTCGGCCGCCTGACGCGCTCCAAGGCTTCACCAGCTCCACCAGGTCCATCCGAGGCCCTGCCGTCCCCACGGGACAGCGGGGCCTTCGGCATGCCCCGTTAGGGTGGGCCGCATGGCGAATGCAGAGATCGGTGTCATCGGCGGATCGGGCTTCTACTCCTTCCTGGAGGACGTCTCCGAGATCCAGGTGGAGACGCCTTACGGGCCTCCCAGCGACTCCCTCTACCTCGGCGAGCTCGCCGGACGGACGGTGGCCTTCCTGCCCCGGCACGGCCGCAGCCACACCGTGCCCCCGAACAAGATCAACTACCGGGCCAACCTGTGGGCGCTGCGCTCCGTCGGCGTCCGCCAGGTGCTGGGCCCCTGCGCCGTCGGCGGCCTGCGCCCCGAGTACGGCCCGGGGACGCTGCTCGTTCCCGACCAGCTGGTCGACCGTACGAAGTCCCGCGCCCAGACCTTCTTCGACGGGGAGCCGCTCCCGGACGGCTCGGTCCCCAACGTCGTGCACACCACCTTCGCCGACCCCTACTGCCCGGTGGGCCGTTCGGTGGCGCTGGCGGCGGCGCGCGGACGGGAGTGGGAGCCGGTGGACGGCGGCACCATGGTCGTCATCGAGGGACCCCGCTTCTCGACCCGCGCCGAATCGCAGTGGCACGCCGCGGCCGGCTGGTCGGTGGTCGGCATGACGGGCCACCCCGAGGCGATCCTCGCGCGCGAGCTGGGGCTCTGCTACACCTCGATGGCGCTGGTCACGGACCTGGACGCGGGCGCGGAGACGGGCGAGGGGGTCTCCCACACGGAGGTCCTCAAGGTCTTCGGCGAGAACGTCGGGCGGCTGCGCGAGGTCCTCTTCGACGCGGTGGCCGCCCTGCCCCCGACCGAATCCCGCGCCTGCCTGTGCACCCACGCCCACGACGGCTGGGACCTGGGCATCGAGCTGCCGTAGCCGTGAACGACACCACTGACCGTCGGATCATCGTCGCCCTCGACTTCGACGACCGCGGCGCCGCCGAGGCCCTCGTGGCACGCATCGGAGGTGCCTGCGGCTTCTACAAGGTCGGCCTGGAGCTCCTGACCGCCGCCGGGCCGGACCTCGTACGCGGGCTCGTCGATCAGGGCCACGAGGTCTTCCTCGACCTGAAGCTCTTCGAGATCCCGAACTCCGTGGCCGGCGCCGTCCGCGCCGCGGGCGCCCTGGGCGCGTCCGTGGTGAGCGTGCACTCCATGGGCGGTACGGGCATCATGGCGGCCGCCGTGGACGCCGCGCGAGAGTTCCCGGGGCTACGGGTGATCGCGCTGACGGTGGTCACGAGCATGACCGGGAGCGACCTCGCCGACATCGGGATCGGCGCGGGCACCGACGAGCAGGTGCTGCGGCTGGCCCGGCTGGCGGCGGAGGCCGGATGCGACGGGGTCGTCGGATCGCCCCGGGAGGTCGGTCCGCTGCGGAAGCTGCTGGGGCCGGAGCGGCTGATCGTCACGCCCGGCGTGACGCTGCCGGGCGGGGAGGTGGGCGGGCACGCCCGCTCCGATACCCCGTGGGCCGCGTTCGCGGCCGGGGCCTCGCACGTCGTGGTGGGGCGCTCGGTGACCCGGGCCGCGGATCCGGTGGCGGCGCTGCGGAGGATCGCGGTGGGGCGGTAACTCCTGCGAGTGACGGGGATATCCACAGGCTGGGGATCCTCCACAGGGTCGAGCGGGATCCGGCGGGACGGCGGATCGTGAGGGACGTCCGGGCGCAGGGTCCGGGCGCCGGACTCCGTCCCCGGAGTCCGGGCTCACTCCGTCAGGTGGTGGCCGTCATGACCGCGAACTCCCGCGTCCCTTCCCTCTCCTCACCCCACACCCACACCCCGGTGCGCCCCTCGCCCGTTCCCCGACACCCCTCTTCCGCTACGTGTCCGCCCGCGCGCTCGGTTCCCCTCTTCGCCCCGCTCCGCGTGGGGCGCGCCGGGGACCGGCTGCGCAGGGCGGTGCGGCGCCGGCGGCGCGGGGCCGCGGCCGGGCTGGCCGTCGTGGCGGCCGTGCTGGCAGTGGGCGGCACCGAGGCGCGGGCCTCGCGCGGCTCCGCACCGCCCGCGGCGCAGCCCCCTCCGGCGGCGGTGCGGCTGGTGTCGGCACCGGTGCGCATCGCGGACGCGGCGACGGTACGGCTGCTGCGGCCCGGGGACCGGGTGGACGTGGTCGCGGCGGAGCGCGGCGGGCCGCCCCGGGTGGTGGCGGCGGGGGCCCGGGTCGCCGAAGTGCCCGCTCCGGAGCAGGGCGTTGGGGACGGTGGGGCGCTGGTGGTGCTGTCCGTTCCCCGGGACACCGCGCGGGCTCTGGTGGGGGCGGGGACCGTGTCCCGACTGGCGGTGACGTTGTGTTGAATCGTATGAACGTGCGGTCAAGTCACCGTGAGGTGAGGGTCGATTGGACACGCCTCACCCAAACTGCCGTAGCTTTCGGAACCGTTGGCTCCATGTTCGGCAGATACGAAGAAAGGCTCAGTGGTGAGCGAGAAGAAGAAGGTGAGCGTGCTGGAAGGCTTCAAGGCCTTCCTGATGCGCGGCAACGTGGTCGACCTGGCGGTGGCCGTGGTCATCGGCGCCGCGTTCACGAACATCGTGAATTCTGTCGTGAAGGGCCTGATCAGCCCGGTGATCGGCCTCGTCGGCACGCAGAGTCTGGACGCCTACAAGACCTGCATCAAGGATCCCTGTGGAACCGGCGCGGACGGCAAGCCGACGGGCGTGGAGCTCCTCTGGGGCTCCGTGCTCAACGCCACGCTGACCTTCCTGATCACCGCCGCGGTCGTGTACTTCCTCATGGTGCTGCCGATGTCGAAGTACCTCGCCCGGCAGGAGGCGCGCCGCAAGGCGAAGGAAGGCGTCCAGGAGACCATGGAGATCACCGAGCTGGTGGTCCTCAAGGAGATCCGCGACGAGCTGATCGCCCAGCGCGGCGTGGACGGCACGGTGCACTCCGGCGTGTCAGGGCCCCGGCTCTAGCCGGTCCGCCGGCTCAGACGTGGTGCGGGGGCTTCTCGTCGAGGAAGCGGGCCAGGTCGGCCGCGCTTCCGCCGGCGGGCGGCCGCTCGCCCCAGCCCCGGTCGGTGTCGTCCGAGGACTGCTGGTCCAGCGGGTCGCCGAAGTCCAGCCGCGGCTTCGGCCGGGATTTCGGCTCGGGCTTCGGCTGGGACTTCGGTGCGTGCGGGTCGGTGGCGGGGGCGTCGCTCATGCCTCCAGGGTACGGCCGCCCCCGCCGCCGGCCCCGCTCAGCTGGGAGCCTCGGCGCCCTTGCGGGCGTAGAACCACCAGCACACCACCAGGCACGTGACGTAGAAGCCGATGAAGAGCCACAGTGCGTTGGTGACGGCCATGGCCGCGAACATCGCGGGGATGAAGAAGAACCCGTAGGCCGCGATGGCCGAGGAGAAGCCGGTGACGGCTCCCGACTCCATCTCCGACTGCTTCAGCGCCGCTGCCTGCGCCTCGGGGCCTTGGCCCTCGACCGCCTTCATGTGCTGGTCGCGGAAGATCACCGGGATCTGCCGGAAGGTCGATCCGTTGCCCAGGCCGGAGAAGGCGAAGGCCACCAGGAAGCCGATGTAGAAGGGCCAGAAGTCGCCCTCCTGGCCTCCGGAGGGCAGCGCGAAGATCACCACGACGAGGGCCGCCGCCATGCCGACGAAGGACAGGATCGTGACCCTGGCTCCGCCGATCTTGTCCGAGAGCCAGCCGCCGCCCCAGCGCGTGAGCGCCCCGACGAAGGGGCCGATCCAGGCGTAGGTGGTGGCCTGGTAGCCCTGCGCCTCGAAGTTGTTCTTGATCAGCAGCGGCAGTCCGGCGGCGAAGCCGATGAAGGACCCGAAGGTGCCGACGTAGAGCCAGGTCATCAGCCAGTTGTGCTTGCGCTTGAAGATGATCTTCTGCCGACTGAAGGGGGCCGCAGCCACCTTCAGGTCGTTCATCAGGAACCAGGCGGCCAGCGCCATGATGACGAGCAGCGGCACCCAGAGGAAGGCGCCGTTCTGCAGCCAGATGTCGGTGTTCTTCTTCCCGTCGTGCTGGGGTCCGCCCGCCGGGGCGCCCAGGACGGCCGCGGTGACCACCAGCGGGGCGATCAGCTGGACCACGCTCACGCCCAGGTTGCCGAGGCCGCCGTTGAGGCCGTTGGCGCTGCCCTTCTCCCGCTTGGGGAAGAAGAAGCCGATGTTCGCCATCGAGGAGGCGAAGTTCGCGCCGCCGATGCCGCACACGGCCGCGATCAGGGCCAGCTCCCAGTACGGCGTACCGGTGTCCTGGAGCGCGAAGCCCAGCCACAGCATCGGCACGACCAGGATGATCGTGCTGAAGGCGGTGAACTTGCGCTCGCCGAACATCGGCCCGATGAAGGTGTAGAGGATCCGGAAGGTGCCGCCGGTGATACCGGGGATGGCGGTCAGCCAGAACAGCTGCGACTTCGAGAAGCCGAAGCCGACGTCGTTCAGCTTGACCACCGTCACCGACCAGACCTGCCAGACCACGAAGCCGAGCATCAGGGCCGGGATCGAGACCCAGAGGTTGCGCTGGGCGACCCGGTGGCCCTTGGACTGCCAGAAGCCCTCGTCCTCCGGCCGCCAGTCGGCGATGGTGGCCCCGGGCTTGTAGCTCTCTGCGCGGTGGCTGCGCGGTGCCGACGAAGTCGGCGTGGGTATCGACATGGTCATCGGTCCTTCGGGTCGAGGAGCCACAGTCCGATCACGACGAGGAAGGACAGGATCAGGAATCCCGCTCCCCACCAGGCCGTGCCGGTGTTCCCCTTCATCCACTCGTTGACGGTCACGGTCAGCGCCCAGAGCTGGCCGATCACGACCGTGAGGGCCAGGGCCAGGCGCGCGTTGAGTCGGGAGGAGCGCTCGGGCTCTTGCTCGGTGCCGGCTCCCGGGCCCGGGCCCGTGTGCCGGATCCGGGGGTCCCCGTACCCGCTGGTGGAGCGGATCTGCGGGTACCTCTCCTGCACCGGGCGGTTGAGCCGTGGCTGGGCACTGCCCGGGTGGTATTCCGGGCGGGGTGGCAGCGGTGTCTCGCTCATGTGGGCCTCCTCTCGGTGGTGCCCGCCCTGGCCGAGCCGGGGCAGCCCAGACGGGCGGACTCCACCGGGTGGGAGTCGCCGAACTGCCGGCAGAGCGCGTCCTTGGCCGGCTCGCCCGACCGTGCGGTGGCGACGGCCCAGACGCTGCCGTCGGCCTGCTCGGTCAGGTAGATCCTCGGCAGCGGGCGCGGCGGCGGACCGGCCGTCACCTCGCCGGTGCGGGCGTCGAAGACACCCTCGTGGCAGGGGCAGTACAGCTCCCCGTCGGGGCCTCGGTCCTTGCGCCACAGCACGCCGCAGGCCAGGTGGGTACAGACGGCGGAGTAGCCCACGAGGGAGCCGTCCCCCAGGCGCACGGCCAGGGCCCGGTCGTCCTCGCCGGGGAACCGGAAGGCCACGGACTGGCCGGGGGCCAGCTGGTCGGCGACCTTCTTCGGGTCGGGCAGGCCCTCGTTGTCGCCGTGCCGGTGCAGGATGCCCGCGGCGACGCCGACACCGCCGATGGCCAGGCCCCCGGAGACGGTGGCGACGATCCGCAGGTAGTCCCGGCGGGTGGTGAGGGAGTCGGCGCTGATCCGGTCGCGCAGCTGCTCGATCGCGGCGTCGGCGGCCGCTCCGCCGTCAGGGGCCGGACCTGGGTGCGGAGGGGGCTGTTCGGTGACGCTCATCGGACGTCCCTTCCGTTGATCTCGACGACGGGCAGGCCGCCGGGGACGGGCCACTGGACCTTGTCGGCGGGGACGACCATGGCCACACCGGTCTGGACGACGACGTCGCCGAAGACGAAGGAGTCGGCCACCTGGACGCCGGGGCGCTCCGCCTGGAGCTCTTCGAGGGTTCCGTAGAAGAGGGCTCCGGTCGGGCAGACGGTCGCGCACATCGGGGCGAGGCCGTAGGCGGTGCGGTCGTAGCAGAGGTTGCACTTCATCTGCAGCTTCGCCTGGAGGTCGATCTTCGGGATGCCGAAGGGGCAGGCGTTGACACAGTTGGAGCAGCCGATGCAGCGGGTGGTGTCGGCCTGCTGGACCACCCCGTCGGCGGTCACCAGGATCGCGTCGGCGGGGCAGACCTCGGCGCAGGGTGCGACCGGGTCCTCGCAGTGCATGCAGACGCTGGGGAGGGAAGCGACGGACATGCCGGGTTCGGTGTAGTCCAGGTGGATCATCGATTTGCCGCGGTGCGAATCGCACTCCCGGCAAGCAGAGACACATGCCTGGCAGCCGATGCAGCGACCCGGGTCGATGAAGATCGTGCGGCCCATCATGGCGGGTCAGCTCCTCTCCGCCGTGCCACGGCCCTGCGGGGACGTGGGGGGCAGGGGGTCGGTGCGGGAGACCTGGGCCTCCGGATAGGCCTCGCGGCCCGGCGGGGTGGGCGGGGCCGGCACCTCGTCGACCCGCTCGGCGGCCTCGATCCGGGCGGCGCAGACCTTGTACTCGGGGATCTTCGAGCGGGGGTCGAGGGCGTCGATGGTCAGGGCGTTCGCGGCCGTCGGGACGGGCCAGTGGTACGGGATGAAGACGGTGTCGGGGCGGATCGCCTCGGTGACCAGGGCCGGGAACACCTCGCTGCCGCGCCGGGTGACCACCCGTACCGGTTCGCCGTTGCGGAAACCGTGCGAGGGGTGGACCTCCACCCAGGGGCGGGGGGTCTGCTCGACGAGGGCGCCCAGGCGGCGGGTCTGGTTGCCGGAGAGGAAGTGCGCGACGGTGCGGCCGGTGGTGAGGGAGAGGGGGTACTCCTCGGTGTAGGCGTCCATGGGCGGATGCCATTCCACGACCTGCATGTGGATCTTGCCGTCGGGGTGGTAGGTCCGGCCGTCCTCGAACAGCCGGGGGGTGCCCGGGTGCTCGGTGGAGGGGCAGGGCCAGACGATCCCGCCGGTCTCGTCGAGGCGGTCGTAGGTGATGCCGTAGTAGTCGTTGACCGTTCCGGCGGAGGCGACGCGCAGCTCCTCGAACACCTCGCGGGAGCCGGGGAAGTCGAAGTGCTTCCCGGCGCCCAGCCGTCGGGCGAGCTCGCAGATGACCCAGGTGTCGGTGCGCACTCCGGCGGGCGGCTCCTGGGCCTTGTTGTGCTTGACCACGCGGGCCTCGGCGTTGGCCATCACTCCCTCGTCCTCGGCCCAGGTGGTGACGGGGAAGACCACATGGGCGTTGGCCGCGGTCTCGGAGAGGAAGAAATCGAACTGGGCGTGGAACTCCGCGGTGTCGTAGCCGTCCTTGACCACCGCGTAGTTCGGGAGGGAGACGAACGGGTTGTTGCAGATGCCGATGAGGCCGCGGATCTCCTTGCGCTGCATCTGCCAGACCATCTCCATCATGGAGGTGCCGGCGCCTGGGAGTTCGGACTCCTCGATGCCCCAGATCTGGCAGATCTGCTTGCGGTGCTCCGGATTGGTGATGGAGCGGCCGCCGGGCAGCAGGTCGGACTTCTGGCCGTGCTCGCGGCCGCCCTGGCCGTTGCCCTGGCCGGTGATGGTGCCGTAGCCGGCGCCGGGCTTGCCGATGTGGCCGGTGGCCACGCACAGGTTGATGACGGACAGGCAGTTCTCGACGCCCTGGGAGTGGTGCTCGATGCCGCGGGCGTGCCAGGCCATGGCCTTGTCCGCGCCGGCGAAGACGCGTGCCACCTGGACGATCTGCGAGGCAGGTACCCCGCAGATCTCCGCGGAGCGGGACGGCGGGTACTCGGCGACGGTCTTCTTGACCTCGTCCCAGCCGGTGGTGTTCGCGGCGATGTAGGCCTCGTCGGTGAGGCCTTCGGCGATGACCACGTTCAGCACGGCGTTGAAGAAGGCCGAGTCGGTGCCGGGCTTGAGCGCGACGTGGATGTCGGCAGTGCGGGCGATGGCCGTCTCGCGCGGGTCGATCACGATCAGCGAGGCGCCGCGGTCCCGCGCGCCCCACAGGTACTGGGTCATCACGGGGAAGCACTCCCCCACGTTCGACCCGGCGATGAGCAGGCAGTCGGTGAGGAGGATGTCGGAGAAGGGGTTGCCGGCCCGGTCGATGCCGAAGGCGAGCTTGTTGGCTCCGGCGGCGCTGACCATGCACAGCCGGCCGTTGTAGTCGACGTGCTTGGTCTTCAGCGCGACCCGGGCGAACTTGCCGACCAGGTAGGTCTTCTCGGAGAACAGGCTGGCTCCGCCGAGCAGCCCGAAGGCGTCGTTGCCGTGGGCCTCCTGGATGCGGCGGACCTCGGAGACGGTGAAGTCCAGGGCCTCGTCCCAGGAGCACTCCTTGAACTCCTCGTCCCGGGAGCGCCGCATCAGCGGGGCGGTCAGCCGGTCGGGGTGGTTGACCTGCTGGTAGGCGTTGATGCCCTTGGGGCAGAGCCGCATCCGGTTGATGTCGTGGTTGCGGGGTTCCACGCCGAAGACCTTGCCGCCCTTGTCCACGCGCAGGTACATCCCGCACTGCACGCCGCAGAAGCAGCAGTGGGTGGGGACCAGGGTCTCGCCGTTCTGGTCGGCGTGCCATTGGTCGGCGGGGATGCCGCCGGCGTCGCGGAAGTTGCGGGTGCCGGGCGGTGCGATGGAGGGGTCGATGGAGACGTGCACGGGCCGGGACGCGGCCTTGGCGGGGTCGGTCGCGGTCACTTGAAGCCCTTCTTGACTTGGGTCAGGTAGGCGTTGCCGCGCAGGACCCGCTTGCAGCGCGGGCAGTATTCGACGAAGGCGTTGAAGTCGAGGTTGAGGTCCTGCATGGTGCCGCGCAGGTTCTCCACGTACGGGGTGGTGTCGATGGGCTCCTCGCAGCGCTTGCAGAGGAAGACCTGCTCGTCCTGGCGGGCCGTGTACTTGAAGAGCTGCATGCCGACGGCGGCCGGGCGCTGGACGATGTGGAAGAACTTCCCGAACGGGATGTAGATGAGGGTGAACACCACCGACACCATGTGCAGGATCGCGAGGAACTCGTATCCGCCGCCGTGCAGGAAGATCGAGGAGAAGGTCAGCAGCAGACCGGTCACGGAGATGACGATCAGGCAGATCAGCGGCAGCAGGTCGTAGGCGAAGCGCTGGCCGGTCATCGCGCCGCGGTCCTTCATCCGCCGGTACAGGAAGTACGAGGCTCCGGGGATGACGAGGACGGCGGCGATGTCCAGGCCGTGGAACATCAGCCAGCCCAGGATGTTCAGGGAGTTGAATCCGAGGACCTTGATGCCCCAGATCCGCATCTCGTACCCGGGGCCCGTCGCGCTGTCGCCGGTGAAGGTGAACCAGCCCCAGGTCAGCGGGAAGGTGATCGCCGCGGCGAGGAGGCAGCCCCAGAACATCAGCTGGTGGGCGATCCAACGGGGGCGCGAGCGGGCGCCGAGGAACTTCTGGAAGCCGAGGTAGGTGGCGATCATCTTCGGCACGGCGGTGGGTGCCTTGCGGAAGTTGTCGACCGAGAAGAAGCTGCCGAAGCCCTTTTTGAACAGGCGGCGCGCGCCGGGGGCCGAGACCCACACGGTGTACCGGTAGGCCACGCCGAAGGCCAGGAAGACGGTGGCGACGGCGTAGGGCAGCAGGGCCGAGTCGAAGTCCCGCAGCAGCCTGCTGCCGAGCACGATCGCGACGATGAGCAGGAGCGAGACGACGGTGCCGGCCAGGGTGGCCCGTGCGGTGACGGACCGCCCGGCCTGCGGCGGGGTCTCGGGCGCCGGTGGGGGCGCGGCGTCGATGACATCTGAGGGCTCGGACACAGCACCACGCTAGGTGGTCTGTACTGATTCGGCCCGTTATGCGGAGCTTACCGGTGCGCCGTTCGAGTGATGACTCGGGCGGGCCCGCGCGCGGGCTCCCGCCCCTCAGACCGCGTTCAGTCCCTGCGCGGCGAAAATGGCCTTCGCCTCGGCGACCTGTCCGGCGGTCGGCGACGGCGTGTCGTGGAGTGTGAACTTCATGTCGAGCGCCTCCCACTTGCTCTCGCCGAGCTTGTGGAAGGGCAGTACGTCGACCCGCGAGACGTTGCCGAGGGTCCCGGCGAAGGCGGCGACGCCCTCGACGTTCTCCCGGGCGTCGGTCAGTCCCGGCACCAGCACGAACCGCAGGTGCACTTCCTTGCCGAGGTCGGCGAGGCGGCGGGCGAAGTCGAGGGTGGGCTCCAGCGGGCGACCGGTCACCTTCTTGTACGTCTCGCGGTCCCAGGACTTGATGTCGAGCAGGACCAGGTCCACATCGCGCAGCAGTGCGTCGGTGGCGCGGGCCCCGAGGAAACCGGAGGTGTCCAGCGCCGTGTGCAGTCCGAGGTCGTTCTTCATCCGGTGCAGCAGTTCGCCGGCGAAGACGGGCTGGAGCAGCGGCTCGCCGCCGGAGATGGTGGCGCCGCCGCCGGAGGCGGAGATGAACTTGGTGTACTTGCGGGCCTCGGCGATGACGTCGTCGGCCGAGGTGCGCTTGCCGTTGCGCATCCGCATGGTGTCGGGGTTGTGGCAGTACAGGCAGGTCAGGGGGCAGCCGGACAGGAAGGTCACGAACCGGGTCCCGGGGCCGTCGACCCCGGTGGACAGGTCCCAGGAGTGCACCGTGCCCTCGCTCGGCCGCTGGGTCGCGGCGGCGGCGGGCGTCTGGCCGGCGCTCACGCTGATCGCGTTGGCGTGGCCGACGGGGAGGCTCGTACCGAACAGGACGGTCATGGCAGGTGCTCCAGCTTCCAGATTCCGTGGGCTGATCTGGTGACGCGCGGTCCCGGGGCCGGGTGAGGGCCGGCCCCGGGCCGCGCGTGCTCGTGGGTCTCTCGAGGGTCAGAGAGAGCCGTGGAAGGTGCGGTTCAGCACGTCGAGCTGCTGAGCGCGCGTGAGGCGGACGAAGTTCACCGCGTATCCGCTGACGCGGATGGTGAGCTGCGGGTAGTTCTCCGGGTGCTCCATGGCGTCCATGAGCGTGTCGCGGTTGAGCACGTTCACGTTCATGTGGAAGCCGTCGACCGCCATGTAGCCGTCGAGGACGCCCGCCAAGTTCTTGATCCGCTCCTCGGGGGTGCGGCCCAGGCCGTCGGGGGTGACGGTGTTGGTCAGCGAGATGCCGTCCTCGGCGTCCTCGTACGGGAGCTTCGCGACCGACAGCGCCGAAGTGACGTAGCCGTGGGTGTCGCGGCCGTTCATCGGGTTGGCGCCCGGGGAGAACGGCTCGCCGGCGCGGCGTCCGTCCGGCGTGTTGCCGGTCTTCTTGCCGTAGACCACGTTCGAGGTGATGGTCAGCACCGACTGGGTGTGCTCGGCTCCGCGGTACGTCGGGTGCTTGCGGATCTTCTTCATGAACTCCTCGACCAGCCAGACGGCGATCGAGTCGACACGGTCGTCGTTGTTGCCGTAGGCCGGGTAGTCGCCCTCGATGGTGTAGTCGGTGGCGAGGCCGGTCTCGTCGCGCACGGCGGTGACCTTGGCGTACTTGATGGCGGCCAGCGAGTCGGCGGCGACCGAGAGGCCGGCGATGCCGCAGGCCATGGTGCGGCGCACGTCGCGGTCGTGGAGCGCCATCTCGATGCGCTCGTAGGCGTACTTGTCGTGCATGTAGTGGATGACGTTCAGGGCGTGGACGTAGGTGTCGGCGAGCCACTCCATCTGCTCGTCGAACTTGGCCATGACCTGGTCGTAGTCCAGCACCTCGGAGGTGAGGGCTCCGGTGGACGGGCCGACCTGGGCTCCGGACTTCTCGTCGCGGCCGCCGTTGATCGCGTAGAGCAGGGTCTTGGCGAGGTTCACGCGGGCGCCGAAGAACTGCATCTGCTTGCCGACCGGCATGGCCGAGACGCAGCAGGCGATGGCGGTGTCGTCGCCGAAGCGCGGGCGCATCAGCTCGTCGGACTCGTACTGCACCGAGGAGGTGTCGATCGAGACCCGGGCGCAGAACTCCTTGAAGCCCTGCGGGAGCTGGGGCGACCAGAAGACGGTCATGTTCGGCTCGGGGGCCGGGCCGAGGTTGTAGAGGGTGTGGAGGTAGCGGAACGAGGTCTTGGTGACCAGCGGACGGCCGTCCTCGCCCATGCCGGCGATCGACTCGGTGACCCAGGTGGGGTCGCCGGAGAAGAGCTCGTCGTACTCCGGGGTGCGCAGGAAGCGGACGATGCGGAGCTTGATGATGAAGTCGTCGACCAGCTCCTGGGCCTGCTCCTCGGTGAGGATGCCGGCCTCGATGTCGCGCTGGAGGTAGACGTCGATGAAGGTGGAGGTGCGGCCGAGCGACATGGCCGCGCCGTTCTGCTCCTTCACGGCGGCCAGGTACGCGAAGTACAGCCACTGGATGGCCTCGCGGCCGGTGGTGGCCGGGCCGGAGATGTCGTGGCCGTAGGAGGCGGCCATCGCCTTGAGCTCGGCGAGGGCGCGGATCTGCTCGGAGAGCTCCTCGCGCAGGCGGATCGTCTCCTCCAGCGAGCGGTTGCCCGCGGGGAGGGAGTTGATCTCCTCCTTCTCCTCCTTCTTGACGGCGATGAGGCGGTCGACGCCGTAGAGCGACACGCGGCGGTAGTCGCCGATGATGCGGCCGCGGCCGTACGCGTCCGGCAGGCCGGTCACGATGCCGGCCTTGCGGGCGGCGCGGATGTCGGGGGTGTATGCGTCGAAGACACCGGCGTTGTGGGTCTTGCGGTACTCCGTGAAGACCTTCTCCAGGTCGTCGCAGACCGGGTAGCCGTAGGTCTCCAGAGCGCCGGCGACCATGCGCCAGCCGCCGTAGGGCATGATCGCGCGCTTGAGCGGGGCGTCCGTCTGGAGGCCGACGATCAGGTCCTTGTCGCGGTCGATGTAACCGGGGGCGTGCGCGGTGATCGACGACGGGATGTCGTACGAGACGTCGTAGACGCCCTTTTCGCGCTCCTCCGGGAACTTGTCCGTGATCGCCTTCCACACGGCGGTGGTGCGCTCGGTGGGGCCGGCGAGGAAGGCGTCGTCACCCTCGTACGGCGTGTAGTTCTGCTGGATGAAGTCGCGGACGTCGATGGCGTCGCGCCACAGACCGCCCTTGAAGCCGTTCCAGGCCTCGCCGTTCTTCGTGGTTTCCGCAGGGGTGGCAGTCATCGCCCGCACCTTCCGAGTCGCCTCATTGCTTGTATCCATTGCACGCCTTTTGATCGATCATTTGGCGCCGCGTTGGTCCCGAGCTGGGGCCCGAAAGTCCCCTGATCCCCGGCCCCAAGGGTCTCCCATCACGGTTGACCTGGCACTTTGAGCAGGTCAAAGGTCCATCGTGCGCTTGTGAAAACTTTCACAAGATTCGGGGAAAGGTCTGCCGGAGCACGCGGAAGAGAGCCGAACCGGTCAGACAATCTGAACCAGGGCGAAGCCTGTGGATACCGCGACGCACGTGGTGATCAGGCCGGGCAGCATGAAGGAGTGGTTGACGACGAAGCGGCCGACGCGGGTGGTGCCGGTCCTGTCGAAGTTGATCGCCGCGATGAAGGTGCCGTAGGTGGGGAGGAGGAAATAGCCGTTCACGGCGGGCCACATCGCGATGAGGAGGGGGGCCGGGATACCGAGGGCGAGCCCGAGGGGCATCAGCGCCTTGGTGGTCGTGGCCTGGCTGAACAGCAGCGCGGAGAGGAGCAGCAGCATGATCGCGAAGAACCAGGGGTGGTCCTGTGCGACCCCGCCGAGCGCACCGGTGATGCGGGTCTCGTTGGCGCCGATGAAGGACAGCCCCAGCCACGACAGCCCGAAGACCCCGATGACGGCGACGAGGCCGGACTTGGCCACGTCCGTGCCGGGTATCCGCTTGGCGTCGACCTTGCACAGCAGCAGGATCAGCGCGCCCACGGCCATCATCAGGATCTCGATGGTGGCGGGCATCGAGAGCGGCCCCTTGGCCGTCTCGGGGCGGAGCGCCGGGAAGAGTCCGCTGAGGACGACGGCGACGGTCCCGCCGAGGAAGAGGTACGCGGACCAGCGCGCCCGCGGCCGCAGCGGCGGGGCGGCTTCGGCCGGGGCCGGAGCCTCGATCTCGCCTGCGGCCAGCCGGCGCAGGTACTCGGCGTCCTGCCCGAGCTCCTTGCCGATCCGGGACTGGACGGTGGCCGCGACGAGCACGCCGAGCAGCGTGGACGGCACGGCGACGGCCATGATCCGGGGCAGGTTCCAGCCGTCCCCGTCGAACATCACGATCATGGCGGCCATGGCCGCGGAGACGGGCGAGGCGGTGATACCGAAGGTGGCAGCGATGGAGGCGACCGCGATGGGCCGCTCGGGCCGGACGCCGCCTTCGCGGGCCACGTCGTGGATCACGGGGAGCAAGGGGTAGAAGACGTGGGCGGTGCCGGCGCCCAGGGTGAAGGCCCAGGACACGAGGGGAGCCACGTAGACCACCCGGCTGGGCTTGCGGCGGATCGCCTTCTCGGCCAGTCCGACGAGGTAGTCGATACCGCCGGCCGCCTCCATCGCCGCGGCGGCCATGATCACCGCGAGGATGATCAGCATGACGTCGACGATGCCGGAGGTGTCGGCGGGGGTGACCCCGAAGAACGTCGCGAGCACGAAGACCCCGACGGCTCCCCAGAGCCCCATGGCGACCCCGCCCTTGCGGGACCCCAGAGCGATGGCCGCCACCATGACGGCCAACTGCAGGAACATGCCGAGCACTGGCGTGGCCTTTCAGTCTGTTGCGGTGTTCCGTCGCGGACGCTCCGACGGCGGCCGAAATCCAGCCCCTCCGGCGTTTGAGGACGGGGGTCGGGGGCGGGTCTCAGCCCGGGGCGGGGTCCCGGGCCGGACACCGAGAAGCCCGGGTGGGGTCGGGTTCCGCCCGTGCAGCGGCCCCGCACCCCACCCGGGCTGACAACCAGAGGCCGCGGCCTAGCTGGGCGCCTCCGCGCCCTTGCGGGCGTAGAACCACCAGGCCACGACGACGCAGCTGGCGTAGAAGCCGACGAAGCCCCACATCGCGCTGGTCACGGCGAAGTTGGCGAACATCGCCGGGATGAAGAAGAAGCCGTAGGCGGCGATGGCCGCGGTGAATCCGGTCACCGCACCCGACTCGATCTCGGCCTGCTTGAGCGCCTTCGCGTACTGCGGGGTGCCCTCCGTCAGGCCCGCGAGGTGCTGGCCGCGGAAGATGACCGGGATCTGCCGGAAGGTCGAGCCGTTGCCGATGCCCGAGAAGAAGAACGCCGACAGGAAGCAGAAGAAGAAGCCGTAGAAGGAGCCGGTGTCGGAACCGGCCGGCAGGAAGGTGATCACGCCGATGATCGACGCGCCCATGCCCACGAAGGACAGGATCGTCACCCGCGCGCCGCCGAACTTGTCGGCGATCCAGCCGCCGGCCCAGCGGGCCAGCGCGCCGAGCGCCGGGCCCATCCAGGCGTAGGTGGCCACGGAGTACGCCGGGAAGGTCGTCTTGATGAGCAGCGGGAGCGCCGCCGCGAAACCGATGAAGGAGCCGAAGGTGCCGACGTAGAGCCAGGTCATCAGCCAGTTGTGCTTGCGCTTGAAGATGATCTTCTGCTGGCTGAAGGGGGTGGAGGCCACCTTCAGGTCGTTCTGGCCGAACCAGGCGACGGCCGCGAGGACGATCAGTACCGGCACCCAGACGAACGCGGCGTTCTGGAGGTAGATCTCCGAGCCGTCCGCCTTCTTCTGGCCCGAGCCGATCGCCAGGACCGAGGTGGTGATCAGGATCGGGGTGAGCAGCTGGACCACGGAGACGCCCAGGTTGCCCAGGCCGCCGTTGATTCCGGTCGCGTTGCCCTTCTCCTGCTTCGGGTAGAAGAAGCCGATGTTGGCCAGGGAGGAGGAGAAGTTGGCGCCGCCGATGCCGCAGAGCGCGGCGATGGCGACCAGCGTGCTGTAGGAGGTGGTGGGGTCCTGCACCGCGAAGCCCAGCCACAGCAGCGGCACGATCAGCACGACGGTGGAGACCGCGGTGAAGCGGCGCTGACCGATCATCGGGCCGATGAAGGTGTACAGGATGCGGGCGGTACCGCCCGTGATGCCGGGAACGGCGGTCAGCCAGAACAGCTGGGACTGGGAGAAGCCGAAGCCGACGTCCTTGAGGTTGGTCGCCGTGATGCTCCACACCTGCCAGACCACGAATGCCACCAGCAGGGCCGGCACCGCGATCCAGAGGTTGCGGGTGGCGACCTTCTTGCCGGTGGTCTGCCAGAAGGACGGGTCCTCCGGCGTCCACTCCGTGATCGTGCGACCGGGGCGGTACTGCGCCGGATCGGGCGCCTGCACTCGGCCGGTCGCCGCGCGCGCGTCCTGCTTGGCGGAACTCATGGCATGTCCTGAATGTTCGGAGGGGTTGAGAAGAATGAAGCTGAAAGCCCTGACCTTCTTAGGGTCCGCCTACAGGGGCGCCTTGCATCAGGGGAGAACGTCGCGTGGGCGACAGGACAAGGTCCCATCGCCCACAGTGCGTTGGTACGGCCGCCGCAGAGCCCTAAGGCTTGAGCTCCACCAGCGGCAGGGACACCTCGGGGTCGTCCAGGCAGATGCCGGTCCGCAGGTCGAAGACCTGCTTGTGCATCGGCGAGGCGACGACGGGCACCCCGTCGCGCGAGCCCATGATGCCGTTGGCGATGACGTCGGCTCCCGAGAAGGGGTCCCGGTTGCCGACCGCGTAGACCTCGCCCGCACGGTCCTTGAAGACCGCGGCCTCGGTCCCGTCCGGCAGCACCGCGGTCCGCCCGCGGCCCGGCTCCAGCGCCTGCGCCGCGCCTTCGGTGCCTTCGGCCGCACCGAAGTCCACGGTCCCGAAGCGCTCCAGCGCCGCCGGGTCCTCCAGGACCGCGGACCACTCGTCCTCGTACGCCGACACGTGGCGCTCCATCTGCGCCTCCAGTTCTGCGCAGATGCCGAGCGAGTCCTCGATCAGGACGGCCTTCAGGTGGTCCAGGCCCGCGGTGCTGCCGCCGAGCCGCTCCAGCCAGGCCGCCGTCCGCTCCAGGCGCTCGCCGGTGCGGATGTAGTACATGAGGAACCGGTCGATCAGCGCGAAGAGTTCGGCGGTGTTCAGGTCCGAGGCCAGCAGGTCGGCGTGGCGCGGGGTCGCGCCGCCGTTGCCGCTGACGTACAGGTTCCAGCCGTTGGCGGTGGCGATGACGCCGATGTCCTTGCCCCGCGCCTCCGCGCACTCGCGCAGGCAGCCCGAGACGCCGCCCTTGAACTTGTGCGGGGTGCGCAGACCCCGGTAGCGCAGCTCCAGGTCGATCGCGAGCTGGATGGAGTCGCCCTGCCCGAAGCGGCAGAAGCGGGCGCCCACGCACGACTTCACCGCGCGCAGGGACTTCCCGTACGCCTGCCCGGACTCGAATCCGGCGCCGCCGAGCCGCCGCCAGATGTCGGGCAGCTGCTCCTTGCGGACACCGAAGAGGCCGATGCGCTGGGCGCCGGTGATCTTCGTGTAGAGGCCGTAGTCCCTGGCCACCTCGCCGAGAGCGATGACCTGCTCGGCCGTGATCTCGCCGCCGGCGACGCGCGGGATGACCGAGTAGGTGCCGTCCTTCTGGAGGTTGGCGAGGAAGAGGTCGTTGGAGTCCTGCAGGGCCGCCTGCTCGCCCGCCAGGATGTGTCCGATGCCGAGGTCGGGGGCGAGGGTGCCCAGGACGTTCGCGACGACCGGCTTGCAGACTGCGCAGCCCTCGCCGCCTTCGCCGTAGGACTCCAGCAGTTCGCTGAAGCTGCGGATGCGCTCGGTGCGGATCTTCTCGTAGATCTCGGCCCGGGTCAGGGTGAAGTGCTCGCACAGTCCGCGGGGCTTCTCGATGCCCGCCGCGGCCAGTTCTGCGTCCAGGACCGCCTGCAGCGTGCCGAGGCAACCGCCGCAGCCCGTGCCTGCCTTGGTGCACTTCTTGATGCCGCCGATGTCGGTGAGGGACTCCGCGACGACCGCCTCGCGCACGCGGCCCTTGGTGATGTTGTGGCAGCTGCACACCACCGCGTCATCGGGCAGCGCGTCCGCGCCGGGCAGCGCCACGCCGTCGCTCGACGGAAGGATGAAGGCCTCCGGCGGGGCCGGCAGCTGCCGGCCGGCGTGCGGCTTCAGCGAGCCGTACGCCTCCGCGTCGCCGACCAGGATTCCGCCGAGCAGCGCGCCGTCGGGGCCCAGCAGCAGCTTCTTGTAGACGCCCTCGCGGGCGTCGGAGAAGACCACCGAGACGGCCCCGTCACGACCCTCGGGGGCGAAGGGGTCACCGAAGGAGGCCACGTCGGCGCCCATCAGCTTGAGCTTGGTGGAGGTGTCGGCCCCGGTGAAGGTCAGCTCGCCGGCGCCCGCGAGGGCCTCGGCGACGGTCTCGGCCATCTGGTAGCCGGGGGCGACCAGCCCGTAGACCTTGCCGTCGACGGTCTGGGCGCACTCGCCGATCGCATAGGCGTACGGGTCGCTGGTGCGGCAGTGGCCGTCCACGACGACCCCGCCGCGGTCGCCCACGGCGAGCCCGCACTCGCGGGCCAGGCGGTCGCGCGGCCGCACACCGGCCGAGAAGACCACGACGTCGGAGCCGATCTCCTCGCCGCTGGTCAGCCGGAGCGCCTGTGCCCGCCCGTCGGGGTGGATCTGCACGCCGGCCGCGCCGACGCCCGTGTGCACGGCGACGCCCATGGACTCGATGGTGGCCCGCAGGGCGGCCGCGCCGCCGTCGTCCACCTGCAGGGGCATCAGCCGGGGCGCGAACTCCACGACGTGCGTGGCCAGTCCGAGCGTGCGCAGCGCGCCCGCCGCCTCCAGGCCGAGGAGCCCGCCGCCGATGACCACACCGGTACGGACCTCGGCGCCCGCGGCGTACGCGGTCAGGGCCTCGACGTCGTCGAGCGTGCGGTAGGTGAAGCAGCCCTCCGCGTCGGCGCCGTCGATCGGCGGCACGAAGGGGTAGGAGCCGGTCGCCAGCACGAGCGCGTCGTAGCCGAGCACGTCGCCGGAGCGGGCGGTGACCGTCCGGGCGGTGGTGTCGATCAGCTCCGCCGGGTCGCCGAGGCGCAGGTCGATGCCGTACTTCTCCAGGAAGCCGGGCTCGACCAGGGACAGCTCCTCGCCGGTGGAGCCGGTGAAGGCCGCGGACAGGTGCACGCGGTCGTAGGCCGGGCGCTCCTCCTCCGCGAGGACGGTGACCTGCCAGCCGCCGCGCCCGGGGCGGGTCGGGTCGGCGAGCGCGTCACGCTCGGCGAGCGCCTCCAGCAGGCGGTGCCCCACCATGCCGTGGCCGATGACAACCAGCGTCTGCCCCATGGATCTCACTCCGTGTGTCCCTGTGCCGCGCGGTCCCGGGGAGGCCAAGGCGGCCGGGCGGGGACGTCGCGCGTGCATGCGTTCCGACCTTTCGACGGTAGGTCCGCACCGCGGCCCCGAACGCCCGAAAAGGACCCCTGGGAACGGGGAAACGACCCTTTCCACACGGGACCTCCGGCCTGCCGCGCGGGCCCTTGGCCAGGCTGCCGGCGGCCCGCGCCGCACCTAGCGTGGGAGGAGGACCCCGGGGCCGGATCAGGGAGGCGGACCACATGCTCGTCATCGCCGTCCACGGCAGCGCGGTTCCGGAAGCCGCCGCGACTTTTCGCCGGCTCGTCGCCGCCGTCGAGGCCATCAGCGGGGTGCACGCGCTGGTCGGGCACCTCGACGTGCAGCGCCCCTCGCTCGCCGAGGTCGTACGGGAGCATCCGTACGCCGTGGTCGTCCCCCTGCTGCTCGGCGACGGTTTCCACCGCCGCGTCGACATACCCGCCGTTCTGGAGGGCACCGGCTGCGTGCTCACCGAGGGCCTCAGCGGCGAGCGCGACGTCGCCCGCGCCCTGCACGGCCGCCTCCGCGAGGCCGAGCGGCGCCGTGGCCCGTACACCCGGGCCGACGCGGTGGTGGTGGCCGGCGCCGGCTCCTCCCGCCCCGGCGGCAATGCCGGTACGGAGGCCTGCGCGGCCCAGCTGTCCGCCCTGCTGGAGTACGACGACGGCGCCGCCCCCGTCCCCGCGGTCCCCGCCTACCTCACCTCCGCCGGGCCGACCGTCGACGAAGCCCTGGCCTCCTTCCAGGGCGCCGGGTACCGCCGGATCGCGGTGGCGACGCACCTGCTGGCCCCGGGCCGCTTCACGCGCGCTCTGAACGCCTCGGCCGCCTGGACGGTCTCGGAGCCGCTGGCCGACCACCCGCGGCTGGCCCGGCTCGTCCTGGGCCGGTACGAGTCCGCCCGGGGCACACGGGCCCTGAGGGCCGCGCGCCTCGCCTGCTGAGCGACGTAGGGCTGCTGTCCTGGACGGTATGGCTCTGGCTTACGTACCCATGACCGCCCGCAGCCGCGACGAGGGCCACCGCGCCGCGACTCCGCTGGAGCTGTTCTTCGACCTGTGCTTCGTCGTCGCCATCGCGCAGGCGGGCGCCCAGCTCGTGCACGCGCTGGCCGAGGGCCACCCCGGCACCGGCGTGATCAGCTACATGTTCGTGTTCTTCGGCGTGTGGTGGGCGTGGATGAACTTCACGTGGTTCGCCTCCGCCTACGACTGCGACGACGTGCCCTACCGGATCGCGACGCTCGTCCAGATCTCCGGCGTCCTCGTCTACGCGGCCGGCGTGAGCCGGGCGTTCGACCAGAACGACTGGACGGTGGCCGTCCTCGGCTACCTGATCATGCGCGTCGCCCTCACCGCGCAATGGCTGCGGGCCGCCTCCGGCGAACGCGGCGAGGCCCGCGCGGCGGCCCTGAAGTACGCGGCCGGGCTGGTCCTCTGCCAGGCCGGCTGGGTGGCGCTGCTGTTCGCCCCGGACGGCTCCAAGCGCTGGCTGTTCCTGATCCTGGTCGTCGCGGAGCTGCTGGTTCCGGTGGTGGCCGAGCGCGGCCACCAGACGCCGTGGCACGCCCACCACATCGTGGAGCGCTACGGCCTGTTCACGATCATCGTGCTCGGCGAGACGATCGCGGCGAGCACGGTGGCCGTGAAGTCGGCGCTCGACGAGCACGAGGCCCTGGGCGAGCTGCTGCCGATCGCGGCCGGAGGGCTGCTCATCGTCTTCGCCGCCTGGTGGATCTACTTCGCGGTGCCGATGCACGAGCACCTGACCTCCAACCGGGAGGCGATCCCGTGGGGGTACGGACACCTGTTGATCTTCGCCTCGGGCGCGGCGATCGGTGCGGGCATCGAGGTCGCGGTCGAGCACGCGGTCGGCAAGGCGCACGTCTCGCAGCTCGCCGCGAACGCGGCCGTCACCGTCCCGACCGCGCTCTTCCTGCTGATGGTCTGGCTGCTGCACTCCCGCCACTTCAAGCGGGGCCTCGCCCAACAACTGACCCTGCCGGTCTCCGCCCTCGTGGTCCTGGCCTGTTCGTGGACGGGCACCTACGCCGTCCTGTACGCGGGCCTGGTCGCGACGGCCACGGTGGTGGTCGGCCTGACCCTGGCCAACCGCGCCGCCCAGCCGCCACCGGCCGAATCCGGCCCCGCGGGCGCTTGAGGCGACGTTCAGCCCCGCCGGCGTTTGAGGCGCGGGGCTCCGGGGCGGAGCCCCCGGCAACGGCGCCGCGCCGGACCCGTCACCCCCACACCCCCGGCACCGTTTTCAGCCCATGACACTCCCCGCACAACGCCCCGGCCCAACCACCGGCCAAGACCCCGGCAGGGAATTGGCCGACCCGGCCTTCTGGCAGGCTCCCCCCGCCCACCGGCTGGCCGTCTTCGCCCGCCTGCGGGCCCTGGACTCCCCCGTGTTCGTCCCCGAAGGCGGCGGGCACTGGGCCCTCGTACGGCACGCGGACGTGCAGGAGGCGAGCCGGCTGCCCAAGGTGTTCGCCAGCGCGCCCGGGGTGACGACACCTGAGCCGGCCCGCTGGGTGCGGGCACTGTTCGGGGACTCGATGGTCAACCTGGACGGCGCCGAGCACGCGCAGCTGCGCAAGATCGTGCAGCGGGCCTTCACTCCCCGGCTGCTGGCGGCCGCCGAGGAGGACATCCACGCGGTGGCGGCGCGCATCGTGGACGACGTACTGGACCGGCGGCCGGACGAGTTCGTCGAGGCAGTGGCCTCGAAGCTGCCCCTGGAGGTCATCTGCAACATGATGGGCATCCCGGAGCGCTACCGCGCCGAGATCGCCGACCGCGTCAACCACGCCTCCGAGAACATCGGCGTCGAACGGGGCCTGACGGCCCGGCTGCGAATGCCCGGGCGCGGACTGCGGGCCCTGGCCCGGATGCAGCGGATGGTGGCGGGGATCGGGCGGGAGCGGCGCGAGAACCCCACCGACGACCTGATCTCGGCCCTGGTCTGCGCGAACGTGGACGGCGAGGCGCTCGGCGCCCGCCAACTCGGAGCGTTCTTCTCCCTGTTGATGGTGGCCGGGGTGGAGACCACCCGCAATGCCATCACCCACGGCCTGACCCTGCTGACCGACCACCCGGACCAACGCGACCTGCTGCTCGAGGACTTCGAGGCGCACGCGGACGGTGCGGTGGACGAGATGATCCGCCACTCCACGCCGATCATCCAGTTCCGCAGGACGGTCGCCGCCGAACACACCCTGCGCGGGCACGCGTTCGTTCCCGGCGACAAGGTGGTGCTGTACTACGCCTCCGCCAACCGCGACGAGGAGGTCTTCCCCGATCCGGACGCCTTCGACATCACCCGCTCCCCCAACCCCCACCTGGGGTTCGGCGGCGGCGGACCGCACTTCTGCCTGGGCGCGCACCTGGCCCGGGTGGAGATGAAGGCGCTCTTCCGCGAGCTGCTGACCCGCCCGGTCGGACTGCGCGCGGTCGGCCTGCCGGACCTGGCCGGGTCCAGCTTCGACAACCGGGTCCGCTCGCTGCGCTTCGCCTTCGAACAGCCGTAGGCCGGCCCGAAAAAAGGCGGCCCGGAAAGGGCTGACCGGAACGGGCGGACCGGCCACCGGGCAGGCTGGGAGCCCGGCGGCCGGAGCGGAGATCGACGCACGGCATGCAGCGTGCGGCGAGGCGTGCGGCGATCGTGCGCGCGCCCGAAGGGTGCCTAGCGCTGCAGGCGCCGCACCGCGAGGACGGCGTGGGCGCTGTGGTTGAGCACCTCGGTGTCCCCCGCGAACGCCTGCAGCGTCTCGGCCTCGACCGGCTGCCCGGGCACCGCCTCGGGCCAGGCGCGGGTGGCGAAGAGGAAGTACGCCTGCCCGCTGTCGGCCGCCGCCTTGACCCACTCCGGCGGGGCGATGCACTTCGCGTTCATGCCCGGCAGGGTCAGCGCGATCTGGTTGCCCTCCAGGAGGATCTGCACCGGGAAGGAAGCCGGGTTGCGGACGCCGTCCATCACCACGTCGCCGATGGGCAGGCCGATCTCCTCCAGGAGCCCGCGGGCGGCCGCCTCGCTCGCCGCGGGACCGTCCGGACCGTCCCCGAGGATGTAGGCGAGGAGATAGGGAATGTCGTGGGCCTCTTCGGGGTCGCCGATCCACGCGAGCACCGAAAGGGTGCCGAGCTTGGAGCGGTCGAGTTCGGCCTGGGTAGAAGTCATGCGCCGCACCTTAGTGGTCGCCGCCCCGGCCCTTTGACGCCGTTTCACCCGGGCGGGCTAGACCGCCCAGAATCCACCTCCGGAATTCGCCTGCATGTTCGCGTCCTGGTACTGGAGACGCACGATGCGCGCGTTTTCCGGAATTTCGAACACCACCCATCCTTCGGCCCGCTCACCGACCGAGAGCGAATCGAAGACGAGTGGTTTGCCGGTCGTGAGCTCCCCCGTGGGCACCACTGGGTGGCGCTGCCCCGCACCGTCGAGCGCCCACATGCGCCCGAGAGCCCCGTACGAGGCGCCGCCGACGTTGACGAAGGACATCGAGGCCGCCACCCAGCGCTTGCCCGCCGCCGGGGCGAAGTTCTTCTCGACGCTGACCGCCGGATCGACGTAGGCGCCCAGCACCACCTGGAGGTGACGGCCCACCTCCCGGCCCCTGACCCGTACGGAGTCACCCACATGGGCGTCCTTCGAGGCGGCCCGCGCCACCCCGTCCCGCTCGGCCGCGGGATCGTCCCCGACACCCGGCGCACCGTCGTCGACCGGCACGGCGGGCACCGCGGCCGGGGCGAGCGCAGCCCCTTCGGGGGCGCCGGAGCAGGCCGTGGCACCGAACAGCAGGAGCGGGAGGAGGGCGGCCGTGACAAGAGCGGGCTGACGCATGCGGGATCCCTTCGGGGATCTTCGGGGACGTATTCCGGTCAGTCTCACGCGCCCGAGCGGGCAATTGCACACACCGACACGAGTCCGCGGAACGCATTGACCTCCATATGCCAGCACAATGCGTTCCGGCGGAATTCCGCAACCCCTTGCAACCCCTCGTCCAACAGGAGGAACGATGGCCACGACCGGCCCCCGCATGGCCTTGGCCGCACTCGCCGCACTGGGCGCCACGGCGGTATTCACTGCCCCGGCGAATGCCGCGCCCTACGGCAGCGACATTCACGGCAGTGACATTTACGTATCTTCGGAAGCCCACATCGCCCCCGACGGCACGATCCACCTTTCCGGTGAGTACCACTGCACCGCGCCGTCACCCGCGGGAGCGGTTCAGATCAAGGCGACCATCGAGCAGGAGGACGTCCGCCTCAGCATCGGCGGCGGCGACGCCCAGTGCGACGGCGAGGTGCACGGCTGGTCGGCGCACGGCACCCTCCGGCTCACCCCGACCGTGCACGCCGGCGAGGCGCTGGCCAAGGCCGAGCTGCAGGAGATCCGCTTCGGCGGCGGACTGCTGCCCCGGTCGATCGACACGGTCGCGCAGGACGCCCACCCCGTCCGGGTGATCGACCACCGGTAGCCGCCGCCCGCGGTGCGCGCGTACGCCCCTCCGGTAGCCGCCGCTACCGGGACCCGGGCGTGGGCCGCAGCCAGGGGCGGCCGCTGCCAGGTGTCGGCCGCAGTCGGCCATCGGCCGAAGCCGGGCCCCTCAGCCGGAGGGAGACCGTCACCGGCACGCGGGCGCCTCGCCCGTCATCGACATGAAGGCCACCGTCTGACACCCCGGATCCGTGTCCGGACGCCCGGTCGACCAGTCCACCGCCGTCGCCGCCCCGGCCGCGCACAGCAGCAGGGCCAGGACGCCCGTCACCGCGCGCTTGCTCAGCCGGCGCACGGGAGGTTCCACAGAAACCGTTCCATGGCGGCATCATCGCCCCGCCCCCACCGCCCCACAACTCGACGTGAGCGCGCGGTCACGGTCCGCCCCGTCACGGTCCGCCCCCTCACGTGGCGCTCCGCGCCGCGCTGCCCGCCGCGGAGAACTCGCACCACACCGCCTTGCCGTCGCCCCGGGACTCCACCCCCCAGTGCGTGGCCAGCGCGTCCACCAGCAGCAGCCCGCGCCCCGTGGTCGCCGACTCCCCCGGGGTGCGCCGCCGCGGCCAGACGCTGGAGCGGTCCTTGACCCACAGCCGGATCCGCCGGACCGGCTCCGGCAGCACCTCCATCGTCAGCACCGCTCCGCCATCGGTGTGCAGCAGGGCGTTGACCAGCAGCTCTCCCGCCGCCAGCTCCACGTCGTCGGCGAGCTCCGGCATGCCCCAGTCGCGCAGCGCCTGCCGCAGGGCGTAGCGGGCCTCCGAGAGCCCCTCCGGGTCCGCCTGGTGGACGTACTGGTGGATGCGCGGTGCCCGGTGCGTGCCCGGGTCGGGGGCCCGGCGCAGCACCAGCAGGGCCACGTCGTCTCCGGAGCCCCAGCGCTCCCACAACCGGTCCGAGAGGTGGTCGGCGAGCGCCCCGGCCTCCTGCGGGCCGCTGCGGACCGCGTGGGCGAGGGCCTCCATGCCCTGGGTGATGGCGGTGCCGGGCTCCTCCACGAGCCCGTCGGTGCACAGCACGAGGGTCTCGCCGGGGACCAGGTCGAGCCGGGTCTCGGGGAACTCCTCCTGCTCGAAGACGGTGGCCAGCCCGAGCGGCAGGCCGCCGCGCACGTTGGGCCAGCCCGTTCGCCCGTCCGTGTGCCGGATCAGCGGTCCGAGGTGGCCGGCGCGGACCGCCCGTACGCCTCCGGTCTCCAGGTCGACCTGCGCGTACATGCAGGTCGCGAACCGTTCGGTGTCCAGCTCGGCCAGGAAGCGGGAGGCGCGCGCCAGCACGGTGGAGGGCGGATGGCCCTCGCCCGCGTAGGCCCGCAGTGCGATGCGGAGCTGGCCCATGATGGCGGCGGCGTGCGTGTCGTGGCCCTGTACGTCGCCCACGACGATGCCGACGCGGTCGCGGGGCAGGGCGATCACGTCGTACCAGTCCCCACCGACCTCGCGCCCGCTCCAGGCCGAGTGGTAGCGCACCGCGATCTCCCCGCCGGTGATCTCAGGGATCCGCCGCGGCAGCATGGCGGCCTGCAGCATGGTGGCGAACTCGCGCTCCTGGTCGAAGAGGAGCGCCCGCTGGAGCGACTGGGCGACGATGCCCGCCAGGCCCAGGCAGAGGTTGCGCTCCTCGGGGCTGAAGTCGGTGCGGCGCCGGTAGAAGAGCACCAGTCCGCCGATGGCCTCGGCCTGCGCGATGAGCGGGAGGTAGGCGGCCGCGTCGTACTGGATGCGGTTCAGGTAGTCGGAGAGCAGCGGGAACTCGTCCGCCAGCTCCGTCAGCGAGGTGACGAAACGTGCCTTCCGGCTGAGCACCGCCTGCGAGAGCGGCAGCGAGCCGTCCAGCCGGGTGAACTTGCGCTCGCTGAGGATCTCCAGGGATTCCCCGCTCAACGCGATGATCTTGATGTGGCCGCCCTCGACCAACCCCAGCGCCATTCCGTCGACGCCGAGCCGTTCCAGCGCCCCCGCGCCCGTCAGCGTGGCCGTCACGTCATCGACCGTCACCGCCCGCGACAGGGCCTCCGTGGTCCGCTGCACGATGGTCGCCTGCTGGGCGCGCGCCGACTCCAGCTTGCGCAGCACCGTGAGGTGGGCGAGCTCGGCCGTCGCGTCGCGGACGATGCCGACGATGCGCACCGGGCGCCCCTCCGCGTCCCGCAGGACCCGGCCCTGGGTGTGCGTCCACTGGTCCCGGCCGTCGCGCCGCTGCACCGTGAAGTACTGGCCGTACGTCTCCTCCCCGCCGTCCAGGACGCCCTGGACGGTGTCCCGGAGCCGCGCGGCGTCGTCCACCGGGATCCGCAGCCCCAGGCTGTCGGGGGTGTGGTCGAACTCCTCCCCCTCCAGATCGAAGACCGCCATCCCGGCCTCGTCCATGTCCATGGTCCCCGCGCCGAGGTCCCACTCGAAGCTGCCCATGCTGTTGAGCGCGAGCCGCTCGCCCGGGCCGATGAGGGGACGCCCGGCGCTCCCGGCGCTCCCCGTGCTCCCGGGACCCTCCGGTCTCTTGTCGCGTCGCTCCGCCGCTGCCACGAGACTCACACCACCTAACGGCCGGGCCAGCACGGCTGGGAAATGAGCCGCTCCCACTCCTCGTCAGGATGCCCCGGAAGGGTGCGTCCGGCCTCCTGCCAGCGCTTGACGAGGGAGAGGTAGATCATCGAGGGATCGTACGGGGCCTGCGCATACGGGGCCTGCGCGTGCCGGCCGTGCGCGTACGGAGCGTGCGGGTACGGGTCCTGCGGAGACGGGTCCTGCCCGTACGAGTCCTGCCCGTACGGAGACTGCGCGTACGGAGACTGCGCATAAGGAGACTGCGCGTACGGCTGCGGGGGCGCCGCCCTCGTCGTGCCGGGCTGCTCCGCACGACTGGCCGGAATCCTCACCCAGCCCCGGCCCTGTGCGCGCTCATCGCTCATCGCGACACCTCTCACGTGTGGTGACTGGCTCTCACGCTCTGTGCCCGGCAGCCGGAGCCCGGTCGGCCCGGGGCGCACCGGTGGAACCCGTCAGCGGGCTCCGGGCCCCCAGACGCTTGCGGACTCCTGACACCAGTCTCCCCGCCGTGAAGCCGGCGCCGTGCACGAATCGCATGGAAGGGCCGAATGAGGGAGCGGTCAGCAGCCCCGCGAAGAACAGCCCCGGCCACGAGGACTCGAAGCCGGGACTCAGCTCCGGCGTCCCGCTCCGCCCTACGGTGACCAGCGCGGCCCGCAGCCCCGCGTCGAGCAGCTCCAGCCGGTCCAGGTCCGGGGTGAAGCCGGTCGCCGCGATCACGTGTGCGGTGTCCAGGACGACGGACTCCCCCGCGGCGGTGGACAGCCCGAGCCGGGTCCGCCCGCCCGCCGGGACCGCACGCTGCAACCGGTGCCCGAGCAGCACGGGAACCCGGCGCTCGAAGCGCTCCCGCAGCCACCAGGCGCCGGCCGGGCCCAGCGCGGTCGCCGCGATCCGCTCCCGGGTGGGCGCGGGCAGCCGGCGCACCGCCCAGGGCAGCTCCGACCAGGCCCAGCTGCGCCAGCCCGTGCCGAGGCCGCTGTGCGGATCGCGCAGGGCGCGCAGCGGGGGCCGCCGCAGCGGCTGCGGGACGGTGTTCCAGTTGAGCCGGGAGCGCCGGGCCACCAGGCACGGCCGGGCCCCGTTCTCCGCGAGCAGGGCCGCGGTCTCCAGGGCCGCCTGCCCGGCGCCGAGCACGGCGACCTCGCGGCCGGCGAAGCGGGTCAGGTCGCGGTGGTCGCTGCTGTGTGAGTAGTGCGCCGCGGGCAGCTCCCGTAGCGCCTCGGGGTACCGGACGAACGGCATCACGCCCACGGCCAGCGCGACCGTCCGCGCGAGCAGCGGCGGCCCCTCGGCGGTGCGGATCAGGAAACCCTCGCCCTGCGGGGTGACTTCGGTGACGGTCGCCTCCTCCACCGGGGGTGTGGCGTGCCGGGCGAACCAGAGCCCGTACGCGCTGAACGTCCCGATGGGCAGCGGAGTTCCGTGTTCGGCGGCGATCCCGCGGCCCGCGCAGTACTCGGCCAGCGTGTAACGCCCGCCGGGCGCCGACAGGTTGGAGGACCACGGCTCCGACTTGAGGTACATGCCGTCGGGCATGTGGTCCCGCCAGGAGGCCATGGGCCGTCCGAGGATCCGCACCCCGAGCCCCGCACCGGCCGCGTGGGCCGCGATCGACAGCCCGTACGGCCCCGCTCCGACCACCACGAGGTCGTCCATCCGTGTCACCGCAGTCCCTCCAGCCTCATGGTTCGTCCACTGCCACCTGCGCCCCGCAACGCCCTGCGCCCCTACGGCTTCAGGTTCTACGACGTCACCGCGTCACCGCGTCACCAGCTCGTCCGGCTCCGCGGGGGCCTCCGGCGGGGCGGACCGGGTGCCGGCTCCGCCGGAGGCCCCGCCCGCGGCGGGCGGGGGCAGCTCCCGGCCCCGCTGGCGCGGGGCCCGGACCACCGCCCGGGCCGTCCGGCGGCCCTGCTCGGGGACTCCGCGCAACACCCCCAAGCCCTTGAACGCACCCCGCCCCAGGAAGGCGGCGAGCATTGCCAGGAACGGCATCGGGTCGTCGGCCGCGAACCACGCCGCCTCCACCTGCCCCCGCTCGGTGAAGGCCACCGTGGACGCCTACGACGGCACGGTGAAGCTGTACCAGTGGGACACCAAGGACCCGGTGCTGAAGACGTTGATGAAGGCCTTCCCGGGCACGGTGAAGTCGAAGAGTGAGATCT